>JAADHY010000117.1 GCA_013151585.1 Planctomycetota bacterium | reverse complement strand
GACCGCTGATGTCAATGCCTCGTCCCTGGTTGTCGGAAATCGTGTTCTTGATCCACGTTCCGATGATCTGCCGTTTGTCCGTCAGACTGCTGGAACCAGTGGTGGTCCGGATTCCGTCATCCGCATTGAAACGAACGGCGTTCGCTTCAATGTCGACCAACAGCCTGGCGTCCGCTTCCGCTCGCAGATCAATGCCTGTTGACTGTTATTAGTAATCTGATTCCCGATAATCTGAAAATCGGCCAAGTCCAGGCTGCTGTTGCGGACAACAAGATCGACACCCGTCGCATTAGCGTCGATCACGTTTTGGCCGATCGTGACGGCCCGCGTTTGCCCGTCGATCGGATCGACCACTTGCAGCGCCGCGTCGTCGTGTCGAACGAACGAAACACCGTCACCCGCGTTATTGGCGATGACATTGCTGCGAATGTGAAGGTCCTGAATGGCGGAAGCTTCCTCAGAATTAAAGGCAACCCCCCGCCCGCCGGAGGTCTGGCCCCCTGCCGTCCGAACAATAGCGGCGCCAGCCGAGTGTGCCGCTGCAGTTGTTCCACCAACTCCACGCGTCACCGTGAACGTGCTCCCCGCAATACCAGTAACCGCCATCTCCTCCCCATCGATGCGGATGTTAAATCCAGGTGTCGTGGGGAACTCATCGGGATTGGCCACGGTGATCAGCGTGTTCGTGGCCGTAACCGCTGAAACAAGGGTTGACACGCCGAATGTGCCGATCTTGTTGTCCTGGATGAACGAGCGGGTCAACGTGTTGGTCGCCTCAAAGGCCAAATCCGTGCCGCGTTGATCGACGAAGATCGCGTCGCCTCGAGTACGGGTGATCGTGTTGTTCTGGATGTTGAAAGCGCCTTCGGCGGTGTCCAGCATGGTGATCGCGATCGCCGGCGCCGGTGCGGCCGTCGTGCCGTTCAAATCGAAGGCGTTGCCCATGGCCGCGTCGCTGCCGCCGATCAGCAAGTCGAACGTCACCGACTGTTCCGGCGTACTATCAGCCGCCGTGAGCGCAAAGCCGCCCCCGTCGTTGCTGTTGATTGTGTTCGCCGCCAGGGTCAGGTCCAGCGTGGTGTTGTTCGTCAGATTGATTTCCAAACCCGCTCCGTCATTGTTCGTGATCGTGTTGCCGCGGATGCCGCCCGTCGTTGCTTCCCTGTCCGCATTGCCTTCGGTCACCGTGCTGACCCGGGCCTCGGGAAAGACGCCGCCGGTCAACGCCGATGTGGGCACCAGCTCCGCCACGTCCTGGCGGCCCAGGTTCCCGGTAAACTCGACGAAGATCGGGCTGCCGGGCATGGGCCCGCCGGTCACTCGGACGTCGCCCGGTTGGATATTGGACAAAGCTTCCAAAGCCGCTTCGACCTGGAACGGCAGGGCATCGTAGGGCAGTGCGGCCGTCGTTTCGCCATCAAAAGTAAGCGTGAAGGTTCCGCCCGTCGGATCGCCAACCAGATCGATCTGTTGCACCTCATTGGCCAGCGGGCTCAGGTCGACCTGCAACGGACCGCCATTTTCGGCCACGAAGGCGTCCGTCACGGTGGTATCGATCCGGATGCCGTCGTCGATCGTGTTGTTGATCGTGTTGTCGTGAATCCAAACGTCCAGGTTGCTGTCGGTGGCGTTGATCACGACCCCTCCGCCGCCCGAAGTGCCGTTCCCGTTGATCGTGTTGTTTTCGATAACAACGCCCGCCAGAGAGGAGCTATCCAGCGTGAAGCCGATTCCGTGGCTGAGTTGCGTCTGGATGTCGGCATTGTCGCGAATGACGGCACCATCGATTGGGGAGCGCGTCAGGTCGAAGGCGATCCCGCGGATGGTCGTATTGTCTTCGATGACCAACCGGGGCATCTGCGAATCGACCAGCGTGAAGCCTAAACCGCCCGTCGCGCCAGTTCCGGTGATCGTGTTTTCGCGCAGATTGACATCGCGAAGGATCGACGGCAGCGTCCACGTTCCGCCGCCCGTGTAGGTACCGGCCACCGTGCCGTTCGTGTTGTCCAGGTCGAAGGTGTTGTCATCCACGACGGTGATCGAGTCGGCGATGTTCGCGGCCAGATTGCCTTCCACGTCGGTGATGACGACGAACGGATCCGCTCGGTCCCCGGCCGGATCATCCGTGGCCAGACCGTGGCCAAAGGACGTAATGCGAAGAGGATTATCGTTGCTGGCATCATTGACGGTGCCGGTGGTCCCTGTCGCGGTGATGCGCACGCCGTCGACCGTCGTCTGGCTGATGTCCAGCTTGTCCAGAACGCTGTTTCGAGCCTGGCTGTCCAAGCTGATATTCAGGCCTGATCCGACCCCGGCGCTGATCGTCGTGCTGAAGATGGTCAGGTCGGCAATCTGCGTGTCGCGTAGCGTGATGTCGACACTGCCGCCGACCTCGCTGGCGATGTCCGAATTCTCGATCACCAGCGCATTCAGCGCGACGTTTTCCAAGGTGATGTTGACGCCGGTCCCGCCGGTCCCGCTGATCTGCAGCGAGTCGATCGTCAGCGAGTCGAACGCGAGATTGCTAAGCGTGATATTGACGCCCAGGCCCCCGTCGCCGCTAAAGGCCACCGAATCAATGACCACCGTGTCAAAGTCGGCGACGTTGTCTCCGTTGATGTCCAGGTCGTTGTTCGTCAGGTTGATCCCCACACCGGGCGTGAAGGTATCGATGACCAACGACGACAGAAGGGTCCGGTCCTCGAGGGCCTCCAGCACGCAGCGCGGGAGGAACCGCTTGCGCCGCTTCGCTCGCCGTACAACTCGTCTGGTCTGCAACGTCTGCCGGAAAGAACGAAGCCAAGACGTCAGCAACATCGACTGTCTCCTAATCTCTTATTCTCGCAGGGAATTTCCCGCCACCGCGCGTCGGGATGACAGACCATCCCGAGCCGCGTCGAACCAAATCGGCGGCCTTTTTCCCAGGAATTCCAAACTCATGTCGCTAGTCAGAATGCGTAATCCCTCGTTGCCAAAGCGACATGGTGTGGCTTTTTCTCAACTGTGATTGCGCGTCTACGTTCATTTTTCACTACAATTTCAATGCTAGCGGCCGTTTCTGTCCCGAGTCAAAACAATTTGCACGAACTGTAAAGAGGCAATCAGTCCGTTTGATTCAGCCGGAAAAACAGGAACAAGGACCTGCGGAACCTGGCGGTTTGCCGTCCGAGTTCGACGGTCGCCGACGTTTCAACGAGTCTATCGATTGGACGTCCGGAAGCGATTGTGTCCGGTTCGCACGCTTCGGCGTCCGTCCTGTTCTGCACACTGTGTGCCAATCGCCTTTGGCTTCAAATGGCCGGGCGTGTGGATTGGAGTGTCACGAGTGTAAGGTTTCTGTCGAACGCATTGCGGATTCCGTCTCCCAGGGCCACCGCGGCTCAGAAGACCCTTCGCCCACCGCCGGGTGGTGCGATGGGGCTGCAAGGCCGTCCGACCTCGATCCTTGATCTCGCCCGAATCTCGCTGGCCCAGCCGGTCCCTCTCCACGCCAGCACCACCCATGCTGCCGCCAAGCGGACCGTTTGATCCGATTGTTGGGTTTAGGACCTTGGCCGGATTGGCCGCGGGGCGCACGGACTGCCCCGGCGGAGACCGAAAAGGCCCCCGTCGCTCATCGTTCATCGATCATTTCTCGCCATTTCCCCATCAGCTCCGCCCCTCTTCGCTGGTGATTTGACAAACAGCGTAGCGAATCGCGATCATAGCGAATGAGCGAATGTTACAGAGCGGCTCGGACGCAACGAAGGTTCGCGCCGGACGTTTCGACCGGATGGAACGCATTCCAGCGCCGTTAGCGAATACATGGCCGGCCGACGAGCCGTCCTGACCTTTCTTCTGCAAAGACAGTTCGACCGTGACGACGAATCTTTCCGAGACGCAGTCCGAAGGATCGGATCTGGAAGCCATTGAGCGTGCCGCCGACGTTTTCCGCCGGATCACAGCGGAACTGAGCAAGGTCATCGTCGGGCAGAAGGCGGTGATCGAAGAGCTGCTGATCGCCATCCTCTCCGGTGGACACTGCCTTTTGGTCGGCGTGCCGGGACTGGCCAAGACGCTGCTGGTCCGGTCTCTGGCCGACACGCTGAGCCTCAGCTTCAACCGAATCCAGTTTACCCCTGATCTGATGCCCGCCGACATCACGGGAACCGAAGTGGTGCAGGAAGACCGCGCCACAGGGCAACGGACGTTCCGGTTCGTGGAAGGGCCCGTCTTTGCAAACGTTGTGTTAGCAGACGAGATCAACCGGACCCCGCCAAAAACCCAAGCCGCGCTGCTGGAGGCCATGCAAGAACATCAGGTCACGGCCGGCGGCCAGCGGCATCGCTTGCCGGAACCCTTTTTCGTCTTGGCCACGCAAAATCCGATTGAACAGGAAGGCACGTATCCGCTGCCCGAGGCGCAGTTGGACCGGTTCATGTTCGAGGTTTTGGTCGACTATCCCGATGAAGCCGAAGAGTTCCAGATCGTTCGGCAGACGACGGGACAACCGACGCCTCAATTGGAAGAGGTGGTCTCACGAGACGAGTTGCTCTGGCTCCAACAGGCGGTCAGACGAATCCCGGTGGCCGATCACCTGATCACGTACGCCATGACATTCGCTCGGCTGACGCGTCGGGGACGTGACGGTGTCCCGGACTTCGTCAACCAATACGTCCGGTGGGGAGCCGGTCCGCGGGCCAGTCAGTATTTGATTCTGGGAGCCAAAGCGCGGGCCATGCTTCACGGCCGACCGTGCGTGACGACCGAAGACGTGCAGGCTCTGGCCTGTCCCGTGCTGCGGCACCGAATCCTGACCAACTTCAATGCGGAAGCCGAAGGGATCACGCCGGATCATATCGTGCGCCGGCTGATGGACGTGATTCCGGCGGATCACTCGAAAGTCGCGATCGATGGCCGACTGGCAGACGTTCTTGAGTCCAACGGCGCTGGCGAAGCTTGAAGGGTTGGAGCTGAGGGCGCGTCGCGTGGTGGAAGGCTTCTTGGCGGGTAGGCACCGCAGCCCGCGCCGGGGGTTTTCCACCGAATTCGCCGAGCACCGCGAGTATGCGCCCGGCGATGATCTGCGCTATCTGGATTGGAAAGTCTTCGCTCGCAGCGACCGCTTCTACCTAAAGCTGCACGAGGAAGAGACCAATCTGGCGTGCTACCTGGTTCTGGACACCAGCGAATCGATGCGATTTCAGTCGGATCGAGCCGCCTTGTCGAAATGGCAGGCCGCTCAAGTGCTCACCGCATCGCTGGCCTACTTGATCCTGCACCAGCAGGATGCGGCGGGATTGGCCACCGCCAACACAGAGGTGCGCGACTTCGTTCCGGCGGCTGGCTATCCGTCTCAGTGGCGGCTCATCGTCGAAACATTGAACCGCCGCCAGCCCGAGGGCAAAACCCAGCTCGGGGCTTGTCTGCAGACGGTGGCTGAGCGGATCCGTAAGCGAAGCCTAGTCATCGTGATCAGCGATCTTTTCGATGACCCGGATCGGTTGGCTTTGGGGCTGCGCCATCTGCATTCCCGCCGGCACGATGTCAGTGTCTTGCAGGTTGTGGACCCTCAAGAGCAAGATTTCGCGATCGAACAAATCACTCGATTCCGGGGCATGGAGGGCGAATCGGAGGTGATCGCAAATCCGGCCCTCATCCGACGGGCCTATCGGGACGAATTCGATCAGTTTGTGGAGCGGATGCGACGGGAATGCCACGAGCAGTCCATCGACTTCGCGTTGGTCCGGACGGACCAGCCGCTGGACCAGGCTTTGGCGGCTTTCCTTCGCAATCGGAAAGAACGGCTGAGTTGGGGATGAGACAGGGCGGGAAAAGAGAAGGCAGGAGGTAGAAGAGAGAAGACAAGAGTCAGGAGTCAGTAGTCGTAGCCCACCACAACGCGGCTTCGCAAGCGGCCGGTTCGTGATTTTGAGTTTGCAATACCCTGCGCCCTGAGAACGCTCAACTCTTAACCCTCAACCCTCGACCGCCCAATGATCGGCACGACGAATTTGCTTTTGGCGATCAGCTTCGCCCAGCCTTGGATGCTCTGGGGACTGGCGGCGGTCGCAGTACCGATCGTGCTGCACTTTTTGCGCCGGCAGCCGGTGCAGGAGATGGACTGGGCGGCTATGCGGTTTCTTCTGGCGGCGCTGCGGAAGCACGCTCGCCGCCGTCGGCTCGAAGAGTACCTTTTGCTCACCGCTCGCGTGTTGGTTTTGGCCCTTCTGGTATTGGCCTTGGCGGGACCGGCGGCCGAGACTCCCCGATCCGTTCGTCCAACCTCACAGCCGACGCATTTCATCATCGCCATCGACGACTCGTTCAGCATGGCTTACCGGCCGTCCGGACCAAGGGTGAGCGTGTCCGAGTCGGGGGCCAGAAACCGGTCGGGCAACACCGTCTTCGATCGCGCGAAGCAAACCGTGCGGCGAATCGTCGCGGCGAGCCGTCCCGGCGACCGGTTCAGCCTGATCCGTTTTTGCGGACCGGACCGCGTGCTGATCGAACAGCCAACGCCCTCGCCCGAGGCGGTGCTTCGAACGATTGCGTCGCTGGAGGTGAGCGACCAACGGGCGGATGTGTTGTCGCTCTCCGAATCGCTGGTTTCGGTGGTCCGCCTGACGGAGACGTCGTTCCGCAAGCACGTTGTCGTCATCAGCGACTTTCAACGAGTCGACTGGCAGCCCACCTCGGATAGCGGACTTACACTTCTGCGCGAGAATTTCCGGAAGCTGTCCGGGAGGGCGGCGGTAGCGCTGATCGATGTGGGGCAAGAACAAGCCTGGAACGGAGCTCTCGTCGATCTGGTGGCGGACCGCGTTTTTGTGACCACGGGGCAGCCCGTAACTCTTACCGCTCGCGTCCGCTGGTTCGCGCCGAGAGATGCTGGCCGCGACACCGACGCCGGCAAAGACATCGATAGAGGCGACACGGTGCAGCTATACGTCGACGGACGACTGCGGGACACCACCTCCATTCAGCCGGGGCCGATCCGCGAGGCACAGGTCCAGTTCCAACTGGCGATGGGCGAAGAGGGAGACCGCGTCATCGAGGTTCGGGCCCCGCCGGACGCTCTGCCCGTGGACAACCGACGTTGGCTCGTCTTGCCGGTCCGTCGGTCGCTGCGAGTGTTACTGGTCGACGGCCGCCCGGTGGGGACGCCGGAAGAGGCCGCCACGTATTTCGTGGAAAGGGCCTTGACGCCGAAACGGGCAGACGGCTCGCGTGCCAGCGTGATTCAAACGTCCGTCATCCGCGACGATCAGCTCGTGGAGCGAACCTTGAGCGATTACGATTGCATTTTCCTATGCGATGTGCCGGTCCTGACGGGCGACGACCTGCGGGCTTTGCGGGAATATGTCCGAGCGGGCGGCGGGGTCATTATCGCACTTGGACCGAACGTAGACGCGGCCGCCTACAACGCGGCGACCGGTCCGGACGGGCTGCTGCCGGCACCCTTGGGAGAAATTGTCGGCGATCCGACCCGACCGGAACGAGTCTTCGTTTTCGACGTCGGGTCGGATAATCACCCTGTGCTCGACGCGTTCCGGGGAAACCCG
>JAADHY010000693.1 GCA_013151585.1 Planctomycetota bacterium | reverse complement strand
CGCAAACTGGCCGGACATTGGAAAACGACGCCTTCTGCCCGCATCGCGTCAGCCAAGGCGCGAGTCGTATGCCATGCCTCGCGTACCGTCGGTGTGTCCCGGAAACCGCCACATTCCGCTCGCTGGGCGTCCGAAAGACGGCACCGGCGGTAGGTCGGGCTGGTTCCCGCGTGGGTAATCGCCTGAAAAGCCTTCAGCGTGAATGCGAAATCCTCCGGGGCCCGCTCTCTCCAACGCTGTACCGTGCGAACCTGCGGCGGCTGATAAAAAGTCTGCTGAATTTCCACCAAGCGGAACGTGCGAAAAAACTCTTCCTGCGGCAGACAGAATCCGCAGGTCCCGATTCGGACGTCCGACATCAGACCGATCCTCCGCAACCAGTCACTCGCGCGACAAATGCGGCCATCGGCAGGCCACCGCTCAGCCCGAATGGCCGGACATCGCCGGTGGTTCGGCGATGAAGCCTTGCAGCGGCCAAAGTCCTCCGGGAACAAACTCACGAACGCGGAGCCGACACCAACGCCTTCATCTCTCGGACCGCCTGCTCAAACCCGACCATGATCGCTCGAGCCACAATACTGTGGCCGATGTTCAACTCGCTGACGCCGGCAATCGCCGCGATGCGACTGACGTTCCGATAGGTCAAGCCGTGCCCCATGTGCAACAGCAATCCGACGTCCAACGCGACTCGCCCTGCGTCCACCAGCGCCTGATACTCGCGATCTTGTTCGGCCTGGGTCGACGCATCGGCGTAGCGGCCCGTGTGCAACTCGACGGCATCCGCGCCCAGTTCCTTCGATGCCTCGATCTGAGCCGCGTCCGGATCGACAAACAAACTCACCTCAATTCCCGCGTCCTTCAGCCGCTGGATACACTGGCCAACTTTTTCGCGGTTCCCGAGGACATCCAATCCTCCTTCAGTTGTAATCTCCTGGCGTTTTTCCGGCACCAGCGTGGCCTGATCGGGCCGCACCTCCAAAGCGATGCGGGTGATTTCTTCCTCGGCCGCCATTTCCAGATTGAGTTTGACCTGCACTGTCTGTTTCAGAAGGCGCAAATCGCGGTCCTGGATATGTCGACGGTCCTCGCGTAGATGCAATGTGATCCCATCCGCACCACCCAGTTCGGCCAGAACAGCCGCCCACACTGGGTCCGGCTCGATCGTTCGGCGAGCTTGTCGGACCGTGGCCACATGATCGATATTCACTCCCAAAGCTGGCATCGCTGGTTCCTCCTTGTCATCGCAAGAGGGAATGTCGCTCAGAATCCATAGGATACCACAACCTCGGCGGTTTGTTGCAGGTTCCTGCCCATTGCGTCGGCCGCAGACGTCACCGGACCAACGCTGTCCGCCAGTCGCAGCGACCATCATAGGACAGCCTGCGCCGGACGTCGACCGGCATGGCATAGGGCGAAAGCAAAACGTTTGCTATCATGCCGATTCCGCAGCAAACGTTACCAGCGATAGCCGCCTTCGCTGCCCGGCGCCAGCGGGACGTACCGCCGGAACGGCTGAGGTTCTGCGCGATGATGAACGATCAGGTTTTCATGGGAATTGCAGTGGCCGCTCTCTGCGCGGCTGGCTGGGGGCACGCGCGATGGTTCCTGGCAGAAACCCGGAAGGGACAGCGGCTGGTCCGGTGGTTTGGTGAGCAGCGGGCCCTGTGGCTGTTTCGGAGCCTGATGGCCGCTGGCGTCGTTTTCGGAATCCTTTTGGCCGCGCACGTCATCAATCCGGTGCGCTGGTAAGAGAGCGGCACAGCTCCATTGGCGGGGTCGCGGGCGAGCCAGACCTTGATTACTGTCAATCACGGTTTCTTGCGCGGGATGAGGCCCTTCTGAAGGTCTTCGACCACGGCGGCCAGGATGGCGGGATCGGCCGTCCGGACGATATGTTCCACACGGCTTTCCGGGACGTTCAGACGACGCATCAGCTCCTCGGCCCGCTGCCAAAGTTGAGCCTTCTTTTTCTCGCTTGTCGCCAAGTACAAGTTCGTCACCAGCTCGCTGAGCCGCTGCTCATCGATCTGGTCTCGGTTCTCGTAGTAGCGACGAATGACGTCTTTTTGGTAGTCGGAGTACTCGGTCATTGACAAGAATCTTTCCTTGTTTCAAACGCCAGAAACAGCAAGGCTGATGCCTGCCGTTCGCCCGGACTTTTACCCAGAGGTTGATGCCTCCGGTTCGCCAGATTCATCTGGGTGAACCTGGAAGCCAGTTCGTCACCGCGGGCGTTTGTAGAAGGGAAGGGAGACCACTTCCGCCGGTTCGCGTTTGCCCCTCACGTCCACCTCCAGCCGCATACCCGGCTCGGAATACTCGGGCCTCACGTAAGCCATTGCGATCGATTCTTGCAAGGTTGGCGAGAAGGTGCCCGACGTCACCGTGCCCACGGGGTCGGAAACCCGAGCGGCGAAGAGCTGGCAGCCCTGACGAGCGATCCGGCGCCCCATCAGTTTCAGCCCCACCCGGCGACGCTTCGGGCCGGTCTGCCGAATGGCCAAGAGCGCGTCCCGGCCGATAAAGTCGCCGGCTTGCAGTTTGACGGCAAAAGACAGGCCCGCTGTGATCGGGTCGATCGATTCGTCCAGTTCGTGACCGTAAAGCGGCATGGCCGCCTCCAGACGCAGCGTGTCGCGGCAGCCCAGCCCGCACGGTACCAATCCCACGTTTTGGCCCTTGTCCAGCAGCGTGCACCAAACTTTGAGTGCATCGTCGGCCGGCGCGACTACCTCAAATCCATCCTCGCCGGTGTAGCCCGTCCGGCTGACGAGCGCCGGCACGCCGCACACGGTCGTCTCACACGCGTGGTAGTACTTCAAAGTGCTGATAGGCGCTTCCGCCAGAGGAGCCAGAATCTGCACTGCTCCCGGCCCTTGCAAGGCCGCCATCAGCGTCTGGAGTGTGATGTCCTCAATCGACACGTCAAAACCTTGGCGGTGGCGATCGATCCATCCCAAAATCTTTTCGCGATTCGCGGCATTGACCACCAGGAAGTAGAAGCTGTCGAATCGATACACGAGCACGTCGTCCAGGATTCCGCCCTGCTCGTTAGTGACCAGCGCGTAGCGAACCTGTCCGGGCTGAAGCTGGGTGACGTCGTTCGTAAGAAGTGAGTCCAGGAATCGACACGCGTCCGGACCTTCAAAGCGAATGCGGCCCATGTGAGCGATATCGAACAGGCCGGCCGCCCTGCGAACGGCCCGATGTTCGTCGGTGATGGTTGTGTACTGGACAGGCATGTGCCAGCCAGCAAAGTCGACCATCCGGCCGCCGTGTTCGACGTGCCAGTCGTGGCAAGGTGTTTTCAGCATCACTGATCCGTCCTTGAAGCGACGTTTCCGACGCGGCTCGGTGTCCGCAACCAAACAACCAAAGTGAGCGGTCAGCGCCAGCCTCCGGTCCGCCACCGCGACACCGCAGGCGAGTGCTTCGTCACAGCGTAATTGTGGGCTGATGATGAGCCGTACGCGCTAGCGTCGGGTCGGGCGGCCTCACCCGCGGCTAGCGCCCTCGGCTCAATCGTCCAATCCCTAGCTTTCGGTGTGACAAAGCACTAGCCCCTTGCGTTTCCACGAGGACTCCCGCCAAAAACATGGGCGTGCGATGCGCGCATCACAACGCAGTGAAATCCTGACGGAGACAGAGCGAGTCAGCAACCTCTGTCGGCCTGGTTGCGGCCGCTCGGCATCATGATCACAACCCGGACCGAGTTGCACAAGCGATCTGAGCACGCTGCGCAAAGAAAAACTGCCGTCCAAACGGCAGTGCACCGGCTTGGACCGAGGCCCTCCCGGGCCTACGCGAACAAGGCCTTGAAATACTCGCGGTTCAGCCGAGCGATGTTTGTAATCGAGACGCCTTCCGGACAAGCCGCTTCACATTCGTACGTGTTGGTGCAGGCACCGAAGCCTTCGGCGTCCATCTGGCTAACCATCGACAGGACGCGTTTTTTCCGTTCGGGATGGCCTTGCGGGAGCAGAGCCAAATGAGAGACCTTTGCGCTGACGAAAAGCATCGCGGAGGCGTTCTTGCAGGCGGCCACGCATGCCCCGCAGCCGATGCAGGCGGCCGCGTCCAGCGCCTTTTCGGCGACTTCTTGCGGAACCGGAATGGCGTTTCCGTCGGGAGCTTGTCCGGTGTTGACGGACACATATCCGCCGGCGGCGATGATCCGGTCCAGCGGGGTCCGGTCGACGATCAAGTCTTTGACCACGGGGAACGCAGCAGCCCGCCACGGTTCGATGACGATCGTATCGCCGTCTTTGAAGTGGCGCATGTAGAGCTGACACGTCGTTGTTTCGCGCAAAGGTCCGTGGGGTTGGCCGTTGATGACCAAACCGCAGCAGCCGCAGATGCCTTCGCGACAGTCATGGTCGAACGCAACCGGTTCTTCGCCCTGGGCAAGCAATTGTTCGTTAAGGACGTCCAACATTTCGAGGAAGGACATGTCCGGAGAGACGTCGCTTAATTGATACACGCGAAACTCGCCGGGCTGATCCGGGCCGGCCTGCCTCCAGACCTTGAGCGTCAGGTTCAACGTGTCGCTCATTACTTGTAACTCCTCGTCGTCAGAGGCACCTCTTGGAACGTCAGTGGTTCTTTGTGAAGCGTGGGGTCTTCGCCCACTCCATGGAACTCCCAGGCCGCGACGTAACAGAAGTTCTCGTCGTCGCGAAGCGCCTCGTTATCTTCCGTCTGGTATTCCTCACGGAAATGGCATCCGCAGGATTCCTTGCGGTGCAGGGCGTCGACGACCATTAACTCAGCGAACTCCAGGAAGTCCGCCACCCGGCCAGCGTATTCCAGACTTTGGTTGAGTGTTTGGGGGCCGCCCAAGACCCGCACCGAAGTCCAGAAACGTTCGCGCAGCTCGCGGATTTGATCGCGGGCTTCTTTCAAACCTTGCTCGGTGCGAGCCATCCCGCAGTGGTTCCACATGATCTGGCCCAACTGTCGGTGCAGGCTGGTCGTGCTTTCCGTTCCGTCGACATCGAGTATCTTGCGGAGTCGCCCTTCGGCTTCTTTGATGCCGTCCTGAAACGCGGCGTCGTCCGGGCTGACCGGCTCGAGTGTCGTGGCGGCCAGATAATCCCCCAATGTATAAGGGATGATAAAGTACCCGTCCGCCAAGCCTTGCATCAGGGCGCTGGCCCCGAGGCGGTTCGCGCCGTGGTCCGAGAAGTTCGCTTCGCCAAGCACGAACAGGCCGGGAATCGTACTTTGCAAGTGATAGTCCACCCAAAGGCCACCCATCGTGTAATGCACGGCGGGGTAGATGCGCATAGGAACTTCGTACGGGTTCTCGTTCGTGATCTTCAGGTACATGTCGAACAAGTTCCCGTACTTGCTGCGGATCACGTCGACACCGTCTCGCTGGAGGGCGTCCTTGAAGTCCAAATAGACGGCCATGCCGGTTGAGCCGACGCCGTAACCAGCGTCACATCGCTCTTTTGCTGCCCGCGAAGCCACGTCGCGCGGCACCATGTTTCCGTAAGCGGGATAGCGCCGCTCCAGATAGTAGTCGCGTTCCTCCTCGGGAATGTCGTTGGGGTGGCGCGTATCCCCCTTCTTCTTCGGGACCCAAACGCGACCGTCGTTTCGCAAGCTCTCGCTCATCAAAGTCAGTTTGGACTGGTACGAGCCGGAGACGGGAATACAAGTCGGATGGATCTGAGTGAAGCACGGGTTAGCGAAGAAGGCTCCTCGCTTGTGGCATCGCCAGGCCGCCGTGACGTTCGAAGCCTTTGCGTTTGTCGACAGATAGAACACGTTGCCGTAACCGCCCGTGCAAAGCAAAACCGCGTGTCCCGTATGAGCCTCCAGCTTGCCGCTGATCAGGTCGCGCGTGATGATGCCGCGGGCTGTCCCGTTGACGACGATCAGGTCCAGCATTTCGTGGCGAGGGTAGAGCGTCACCTTGCCCAGATGCACTTGCCGCATCAGTGCGCTGTAGGCTCCCAGGAGCAACTGCTGGCCCGTCTGGCCGCGGCAGTAGAACGTTCGCGAAACCAGCGCCCCGCCGAAAGTGCGGTTGGCGAGCAGCCCGCCGTACTCACGGGCAAAAGGAACTCCCTGAGCCACACAATGGTCGATAATGTGGTTGCTCACTTGGGCCAATCGATAGACGTTGGCCTCTCGGCTGCGGAAGTCGCCTCCTTTGACGGTGTCGTAAAAAAGCCTCCAGATGCTGTCACCATCGTTGGGATAGTTCTTGGCAGCATTGATGCCGCCCTGAGCGGCGATGCTGTGAGCGCGTCGTGGGCTGTCCTGAATACAGAAAGCCTTCACGTTGTAGCCCAATTCGGCCAGCGACGCGGCCGCCGACGCCCCGGCCAATCCCGTCCCCACGACGATAATTTCGAACTTGCGTTTGTTCGTGGGGCTGATCAGCTTCAGCTCGTTCCGCCGACGGTCCCATTTCTCGGTGATCGGACCGTCCGGGACCTTCGAGTCGAGAGTTCCTTCTTTCACCTGCACCATGGGAGGAAACTCCAGTGTCCAGCGGGTCGGCCTACAGGGTTTCCATGGTCGCCCATGCCCAGATCGGAAAGCTTGCAAAGCCGACGGCAACCAAAACGGCGAAAATGATCCCCAGCCACGTGATCAAGGGAGTGTATTTTTCGTGGTTCAGCCCCAAGGACTGGAACGCACTGGCAAATCCATGCCAAAGATGGAATCCCAAAACGGCGGGGCCGACGATATAGACAAACGTACTCAGCGGATCGGTCAAAATAATCCGGGCCTTCTCAAAAGGCTCTTTCCCCTTGACCGCTTCCGTCAGCCAGATGTTCCAAGCGAACTCAGAAAGGTGCAGCAAGAGAAACAGAAGCACGATGACGCCCGAGACGAACATCCAATTGTCCGGCGTGATGATCAGGACGGGAGTGTCTTTCTTGGATTGTCTTGTCGCGTAATCGATAGGTCGAGCGGCTTGGTTCTCTTGGGTCAGGACCAGCGCCAAGGCGATATGCCCCACGAAAAGCACCAACAGCACGACTTCAGCGATCTTGATCAACCACTCTTGCGAGTGAAGCGCGTGGGCGTAAGCGTTATAGGTTTCTTCGCCGACATAAAGCAGCAAGTTGCCCGCCAAATGCATTGCCAGGAAGCCGCAGAGCAGCAGGCCTGTGACGCCCATCACGAACTTCTTCCCGACGGAAGACGAGAGGCCCTGAACCAGCCAGTTCACCGTCGTGCCCTTTCAGCTCGAACTTCGTCGAAGGAGAGAACCGGAGGCGATTATTACAGCGCCTGGTTGCGCATTTCAACCGAGCGCGCCCGTGGCCCCGAGGCTCCCCACGGGACAGACCGGATTTTGGCGGAGCTAGGCGCTAGTGGCGGTTTAGGTTAGCTGGTAGCGGCCCCATTGGGCATTATCATTGGAAAAGTTCGCCCGACGAAAGTTTGAACGTTGTTCCCGCCTTTTGCCAAATGAGGGGGCTATCGAGAAAGGTTCCTCTTGGCCCAGTTCGCCAGCGCCAGACATCCCAATCCGTAGAAGGTGTATTCCACGTCCGCGTCTTCGTCCCAAGCCGCTGCGCGAAAACCTCCCTC
>JAADHY010000684.1 GCA_013151585.1 Planctomycetota bacterium | reverse complement strand
GTCCTCGCTGACCAATTCCCGAGCGGCGGCGAAGGCGGCTGCTTCGGCGCACGCTTGCAGCTCCACTCGGGCCGCTTGGAGCCACAAAGCGTCAAGGACCAAGGCGGCAGCGGCCGTCGCGACCAGAAGGGCCATGGCGACCAACGGCACGAGCAAACCGCGGCGATTCGGCATTCCGATTTGGCTTCGAATTGTCCGCCTGATCAAGACCATCGTCTCTCGTGTTCCGCTCGTTCTGATCATCGAAAAAGCGCCGTCTGATCGGGGCGACCACAACAGCCCGGCCCGATGGCCCGGCATCGCTGCGGAATCCCGTTAAAGCGACCGGTTCGCAACTGAATTTGTCACCCGAATCGCTGATGGCTCCACGGCCTGAGCACCGTCCGGATGGTGGTGCTCCGGCAGCAGTTAGTGTCTGCGTGCGCCGGGATCTGCGCATCGCGCGTGCATTTTGCAAGTCTTTACTGGCTGCTGTAGCCGAAGGCGCCAGCCTTTGGCCACAGGTTTGCCGGGGACGTGCCAAACGCGTGGCGCGTTCGGTTACGATCCCCGGCGCGTTCGGCTATGGTCGAGGATCCTTTTGGGTTGCGGCCGAAGGCCGCGTTAGGATGGAAGGCGACAGAGGATTGCCGCATTCCGAAGGATGTCTCCATCATACACGCCTCCCTGACGCGCGAAGACTTTCGCCGAGGCCCCGCGTTCGCCCTCCTCGTGGACGCGCGGTTTGGAGCCGCTCTGTGGTAGGCAATGCCCACCCAGCGGCTACGAACCTCAGACGACGTCGGCAGCCCACGCTGGCAGCGTCGGCCACGAAAACGAAAGCGCGAACATTGTCCGCGTTCTCAAACCAATGAGTGTTTCTTCTAGGTGGATGGGGCTCGTCGCCCGGATGGCGACTGCGTCACCGGCAACGGCGCCGGTGGAACGCCCGGTGAAGCAGACGTTCGTGGTTGACCTTGTTTCTGTGGGGAGGGCTGGTCCTGCGCGGACGAGCTGTTCGGAGCGGACGGATTGCTTCCCGCCCGTTGTGGACGGCCCGAACCGCTGCTCCCGCTGCGGATCAGACGGCCGTCGCGGAACTGCATGGTCTGCCGGGCCGTCCCTCGGTAAATCTCGCTGGTGAAAGGCGGCTCCTCCTTCGCTTCTTCCGGCGGATTCATGCCCAGGATTTCATAAAAGGTCGCTCGGTTTTCATCCGGCACGTCAACCACGCCTGTCCCTTTGCCGTCCGGGTTGTAGGTCAAGGTAATTGTGCCTTTCTCACGAGCCAAAATGGCGACAGTGGCCTGCTCAGGAGTCAGCTCCAGGGTCACGCCCGTGGTCGTCGGCATTGCAGCAGCGTCGCCTGAGACCTGCGAGTATTGTCGATGAACGGCCAAGACCTGGACGCCTCGGAACAGGGTCAACGTCATGCCCTGAGCCAGACGCGGGTCGTCCTGGACGGGCTCGATGGTCCAATGCACATCGACGTATTGGCCGGGCCGGATCAACCCGCCGACCGCTGCGGCCGAATCTTCGATATCGACCGTTACGGCCCGCATGCCCTCGGCCACTCGCAGCGGCGGCCGTTCGCCGAACTGATACAGTTGGTTCGCGAGGATCGGCCGGCCCGGCTTGAGCTTCTCTTTCACGATGCGGCCGAGAATCGCTCGCTCGGACAACAGCATGTCCGACGTGATCTCGCTTTCCGGCCACGGTCCCAAGCCGATGTGGTTCTGTGTGATTCGCGTGCCCGGCTCCAATTCACTCAACGGCATCGGGATGTTCCGAACCGCCGGTCTGTCGTCCACCGCGAAAAGGGTCTTGGCCACGTAAGCCGCCACCAACAGGCCGATGACGACGAACATCAACATCGTCATTTTGGCTGGGGTGAGGTTTTTCACCGGTGAGCTCCTTTTTTGACAAGGATCGCTATTCTTTGATCATCCGCGTTTCCGCGTAGATGTATTTGTTCTTCAGGGAGTAGCCGACAGGCCAGAGCAGGTCGGGAGCGGCACAGCGCATCGGCACCTGGACTCCCACCGCGACCACATCGCCCGACTTCGCTCCGAGAATCGCTCGGACGGCCACCTCGCGCTGAAGCCGGGACGGCAGAACCTTGCGGACCTGCTCTTCCACATCCGCCAACGTTGCGTCCGCCAGACAGGCTCGACGGGCGCCCACGCGACTGGCTTCGACCACCGCCGCTCTGGCCGAAAACAACAGCGAGAATTCGAAGACGGCCAACAGGATTATCCCCAACAACGGCAAGGTCAGAACCAGCTCCATGCTGAAAAATCCCGCCCTCTTCCGGCTAACGCCGGGTGCGACCGGTTTGACTGACCGGTCAGACCGCCGGAGCTGGCTGGGTTGTCTTACTGCTCGCCGAACCATCGCTTTCCCCGCTTGCGTCGCCCGCTGGGCCGCCAAGGTGGCCTCGCGGCAACGCCTAAAACGGAAACATCGGCAACTTCCAAAACACAACGGCCCAGGTGGACAAAGCCACAGGGAGGGCGTAGGCCATGATGCGACGCTTTTGCCGCTGAGCGACCGTCTCTGTCTTCTTTTTCCGCCCTTTGCCTGTTCCGTACCCCTTGCCGGTTGCCGTGTACTTTCTCTTGGTGGCATAGGCTCCGCGCGTGATCACGCTCCACACCATCACCAACAGCGTGCCGACCAACACGCAAATCACACTGCAGATCATGACCAGCAGCGTCAGGCGAAACCCGAGCCACACGCTCAGAGCTCCCATGAGCTTCACGTCACCGCCTCCGCCTCCGCCGATCAACCACAACACGAACAGCGTGCCGAATCCCAACAGGAAGGCGAGGCCCGCGTCTGCCAATCCGGGACGTCCCAGGCCGTTGAACGCGGCTTGATAGACCAACCCAGCGAGAAATGCAGGGATGGTCAACTTGTTCGGAATTCGGCGCGTGCGCAAGTCCCAGACAGCCGCCGCCGTCGTCAGACCACACACGCCGAGTAAGAACACAACCAGTTGGAGGCTGATAGGTGGCATTTCGGTGACTTCCGGTCTCTCTCCGTCGTCCCAAAGGGCCGGCGCTTCGAGAAACAAGTTCGAAGGCAAGGCAGATCGCGTCTAAGTGACGGAAACTGCGTTAACGCGTGCGAGATCGCCGGAGAACAGCTCCCCGAGAGCTGTCTCGAATTGCGCGACCGGCGCACTTTGTGCGTCTTGCCTGTGTTGAAACTATAACACGTGTTTCCAAAAGCGGTTGCCCGGTGTTGCGTTCTCTTTGCACCGGGCCTGTCTTCATTATTGCTCGCGGCCAGTCGACGCGGTGCAGTCGCTGCTGTTTGTGCATCGTTTTTAGTTTGCGTCGCCGGCACGATCGATACGATCGGTACAACCTAACCAATCTGCAGAGCCATGGATGGGGAACTCAGACGTCGACAGAACGCTCCCGGATCCGTTCGCGGGTTTCCACGGTTGGGGATGTCGGGTAGACTTCGATCTCTCCGCCGGGCGAGACGGCGCGCAGAGGGGCATCCGGGGCGCGGGAGATATGAAACGGGAACTGTCAAAGGCGAGCAATCAGAAACGGGCGAGCGGATGAACGATCGGGATTGGAAAGAGTTTCTGGATGTGGCGGTGGAAGCGGCTCGGATGGCTGGTCGGATTCTAGCGGATTGGAGTCAGCGGTTTACCGCTTTGGAAAAAAGTCCGTCCGATTTTGTTACCGAAGCGGACCTGGAGTCGCAACGAGCCATTTTCGAATACATCCGCCAACGCTACCCCGACCACCAATTCGTGGGCGAAGAGGGGACGCAGCGGCCGGCGACGGGTTCGCCTTATCGCTGGATCGTCGATCCACTGGATGGCACCTCGAACTACGTACATGGCTTTCCCTTTTACGCGGTGTCGATCGGGTTGGAACACACGGGCCGGCTGGTGGTCGGAGTGATTTTCGATCCAACGCGGGAGGAGATGTTTACAGCGAGCTTCGGTGGCGGAGCGTTTTTGAACGGCCGCCCGATTCAACCAACTTGCACCGACGAGCTGGGCCGGGCGCTGGTCGTCGCCAGTCTGCCGGTGAAGGTTGATGCGTCCCACCGGGCGGTGCAGGATTTTCTGCGCGTTCTCCCGCGAGCTCAGCATCTTCAACGCACGGGCTCGGCCGCGCTGAATTTGGCCTACGTCGCGTGCGGACGTATCGACGCCTACTGGTCGCGAAGCCTTCACTGCTGGGACATGGCGGCGGGCGTGCTGTTGGTGGAAGAAGCCGGTGGACGCGTGACTCAATGCAACGGCCGACCAATTGATCTGTCCGTTCCTGATTTGCTGGCAAGCAACGGATCGGCAATTCACGAACAACTGCGAGAATTGCTCGGCTGACCGCCTCTCTGCTTTCTAGTCGAGAATCCGTCTTTTTCGCCGCGCATCCCAGGGGTATGATAGTGGTAGACCTGTCGGCAGCAGACGCGGCGGATGCTTTTTCGCTCCAGAGCCCGAAAGGTGGAATTTCGTGGTGGGTCAGGCTTTGGCCGGCGCGATGCGGCGGGACGGATGCAGGCCCAGCCGAGCTTCTGCCTTGTCAGACGCCGCAAGCGGCCGTCCTCGACCTCTTCGGTTTCGTCTTGTCACAGTCCATCGCGGTAAGCGCCCCGCGGTGGTTTGCTTAAGGAGGGGCGGAGGGAGGAGACGTCGCACGGCCGACCCCGTCGTTTGAACGGAACTCGTCCCATGATTTCGGAGTTCTCGTAGGTGCGGATGGTGGTTTCTCGTGGCCCTTCTCAGTGACAATTCTTGTTGCGGTTTCGGCGGTCGAACGGATCGCAGCTCCGAGTGGAGCGGCGGAATGAGCGCGCGCAGAGCCGCTGGGATGGCCATCATTCGGGCCTGCACGATCGCAGCGGTGATGTTGGTGCTGTTGGGCGCGTCGTCGTTACCGGGGGCCGAACAAGGCCGCGGGACGCGACCAATCGGGAACCGGGGAATCGTCGAACCACCGAAGCCGGCTGAATCAGCTCCCGAGCCTGTGACAGCTCCCGTCTCTGTCACGGGAGCCGGCAAGAACGAAGCGAGCGTACCCTCTCGTCCGGAAAGCAACCTTTCTCCGACGACAACGCACACGGAAAGCCTTTCGGGGGCGTCGCGTGGCCCGCGACATTCGGCCGCGCCGAAAGCTGAGCGGCCGGAGACTGTGGACTCGAAGTTCGGGAAAATCGATGCGGTCACTTTCCAGCGGTTTCTCCAATGGTTGAAGCGGCAGCAAACACCGGCGTTCGATCTGCTTTCGGTGTCGTTGCAGGGCGAAGTCGAGGGGGACCGAGCGGTCCTGACGGCGGCGATCCGTGTGCAGATTCATCGGGAAAACGAATGGGTATTGGTTCCCTTGCGCCTGACGGAAGCGTACCTGCTGGAAGCTCCTCGCCACCAATATCATGGCACCGGTTCCGGTGAGGCGCGGCCGGATAGCCCGGCGGTTGATCGGGAACGGGGTTACCGCTGGTGGTTCCGGGGGCGGGGCGTGCATTCGTTGGAGGCTCGTTTGAGCGTACCGGTGGAGAACGGGCGGTTGAAACTGGCCCTACCGGTGCCGGCGGCCGCTTCCAGTTCGCTGCGGCTGCTGGTGAAGGGGCTGGCTCATGTCTCGGTCAGCGTGCCGGAACAGACAAGCGTTCGTTTGAAGAGCACCCAGGCAGGATCGCAAATCGAGCTGCATGGTTTGGGCGAGATGCTGGACGTCTCGTGGCAGGCGGTGCCCAAGCAGCGTCCCGGTCGCACCGAGCTGCAGGCAACGACGTTGATTCTTGTGCAGATCGGTGTGGAGTCGATCGTGCTGGAAGCCTATCAGACGATCCGGGCTCTGCGAGGCAATTTGAACCGCGTAAGTGTTAAGGTACCGGATGGCTTTGAGTTGCTCGACGTGACCGGCCGGGACGTCCAGGATTACTCGGTGCAGCCAGGGGGACGGATCGACGTTTCGCTCACGTCGGCCGTCGACGAGACCAGCTTGAAGTGGACTTTGTCGGCGCAGCGCCGTTCGGATCAATTGGAACTTCCCGTGCTGACGGGGTTCGATGTGGCCGGAGCGCGACGGCAATCCGGGTACGTGGCCCTTCAAACGGTGGAAGGTTTCCATGTGGAGCGAGCGGGCGAGGAAGGGCGGTTCGTCCACCAGGTTAACGTGAGCGACTTGCGGTTGTTTCCGGAATTGCGGGCGGCTGTGGGGACCGGGCAGGTGGTCAGTGCGTACCGGTTCTTGCGTCAGCCTTTTCGTTTGACGCTGAAGCTAGTGCGAATCGAGCCCTATTACACGGTCGAGCCGCATTTGTTCCTGAAGCTGGCTGCCGATCGGGCGGAGCTGGAGGCGGTGTTCCGGTGTCAGGTTTATCGCGGGGCGGTGCGGGAACTGATCTTGCGCTGGCCAATGCAGTCGTCGGACGAATGGGACATCAGCCCGTCCGAGTCGGCAGAGCTTGTGGAGGAGATCATCCCGGGGGCGTCGCCCGAGGTGTATCTGGTCCGGCTGGTTCAGCCTCGGTCCCGGGCGGACGGTCCGTTTGAAATCCGTTTGCGTGGTCGGCGAGCGATACCGGCCAGCGAAGCCGAGTTCTCGTTGACGTTGCCGGGGCTCGAGTCGTCGGCTCAGGCGCCCGCCAAATTGATCGTCGCCTTGGCGGACAACGTCGATGTCCAATTGAGGCTGGCCAGCGGCGCTCCCCTCGCCCCGGTGGCGGACGAAGCGGCAGAGCCGGCCAAGTATCCGGAGTTTGTACGGGAACTTCGGCAAACGGTTTACCGTATCGATCCGGCCAACGAAACTCTTGCAATTCGGGTGACCGCTCACGAGCAGCAAATCCAAACCGAAACCCTCGTTCGCGTGACGGTTCAACGGGATCGTTTGGCCGTCCAGCAGCGGATTCGCTATGAGGTGGCGTATGAGCGGATGGCTCAAGCGCGACTTCTCGTGCCAAAGCCGTTGCGGCATGCGGTCGCCTTCGCGATTCAGACGGAATCGGCCGGCGAACCGAAACGGGTCTCCGTCAGTTGGGGAGACTCCGAGGTGGATCAGTTGAGCCGAGTCCGCGTCACGCTTGACCAACCGCGTCTGGGAACGTTTGAGATTCTTGCGGAGTACGTCGTCGAGTTGGCTGGGAATCGGCCGGCGCCGACCAACGTTTCTTTGCCTTTGGTGACTTCGGCCGACGCGGACTTCCGGTCCGTCCAGGTCGAGGTTCAAGGAGACGACGGCGCATCGGCGACTGTCGCCGAGCCTCGTTGGAGACGTTTCGCCACAGCCGATCGGTCGTCGGTCTGGGTGATCGAAGAGCACCGCAGTCAGGTTCCGCTGGTGGTGCAGAGCGAGAGCGAATCGGCAATCTCCGGATTGGCTTTCCCTCGGGCGGTGGTCTGGACCGTGTTCGATCCCACCGGAAAGTCTCGCACGTGTGTCTTGTTGCAGTGTCGGGGGCGAGCTCGTCGATTGAGCGTTGTCTTGCCACCGGATGTCGTGGTGGAATCCTTCTGGTGGGACCGCACGGAAATCGCCGACCGGTTCATCACGCGGGAAGACGGCCGGCAGATGACGTTCCATCTGGATTTGGCGGGCCTAGGGGGGCAGGAAGCGACGGGT
>JAADHY010000577.1 GCA_013151585.1 Planctomycetota bacterium | reverse complement strand
ATCGTCCGGTTAGCCACCCAGCCGCCAGCCAGTAATCCGACGCAGACGGCACCGAGAAGCGCCGTCGTGGTTAACAGGGTGATGCCAAAAGCAATCAACATCAAAGACAGGGCGGCCAGCAGAGCCAAGCCCCCTGCCATCCCGCTGAGGACGAGGCTCCAGCGCCCGTCCCGCAACCCGCGTCGAATCCTCCGGCTCACCGGTCTGGCGGCTCGTCCCAAAAGTCGAACCGATTGGACCAGGAAGCCGACCAGCAGTCGAACGGACTGGCGGACTCCAGCTTTCGCAGAAGACAGTGTGACCGCGTGCGAGGAGAGTCCGTCTGTATGGCCCCGCTTCTGATCCTTTTGACCGGATGGGTTTGTTTTTTTCGAGTCTGGTTTCCGGCGTCGGCAAGCGCGCTGTGACATGGGCTATCCCTGCCAGGATCAAAGTTCATTCTGCGTCATGCGATCGAGCACAGCGAGCAAGCGCTTGTGCCATCAAGACTTGAGCCGACTTGGCCAAGGGGCGTCTTTTACCGGATTCTGTCCGATCGGGGCAAGAGCACTTGCGCGGATCGGCCCAGGTTAGGCCCTTCGGGTTTTGACAACGACGACAAATTGTCGATGTTTGTAACCCAAAGAGTCAGTTTCCACCGGATCAGACTCTCGCGCAGGGGCGCGGAGCCCGCAGAGGGAGATGTAAAGATTGTCTGTGAACAGTCTTAGGCACCGGTCGCTCCTCCCTGGCGCGTCAAGAGGCCCCATCCTTCGCACGAAGCAACGCTCCGTCTGTAGAAACGGAAACCGTTTCCATTCTCGGCGTTCTCTGCGTCTCTGCGCGAGAATGACTCACCATTTGAGTTTGTAAGTTGGGGACGAGTCACAGCTTATCAGTGAACTGCTCGAAGAGCCCCTTCTTCCGGGCGCAGCCCCGGACGAAGCGTAGGCACTCATCGGTTCGAAAACGCAAACAATATTGGCGCTTCTGGACATTGCGATCCCGAGGGCGGGGCCCTTCGCCACCATGTTGGTCCATGGCGATGCGTCGGAGGCGCGGATCATGGCGGGTCGCACTTGCCGAGTGCGACAACCCTCATTCCGTGACACCCGGCAGGTGTCACCCACTTGGCAGGGCGCACTCAGAGGGATACCAAGGGCCAAGCCCTTGGCGAGTCTCTGCGTGCGCCGGAATCTGCGCACCGTGCGTGCATCTTGCAAGTCTTTACCGGCTGCTGTAGCCGAAGGCGCCAACCTCTGGCGACAGGTTGGCCGGGGAGGTGCCAAACGCGTGGCGCGTTCGGCTACCATCCGTGGCGCGTTCGGCTACAGTCGAGAATCCTTTTGGGTTGCGGCCGAAGGCCGCCTCCGATTGCTCGTTCAGGAAGAATCACCCAAGGACGGAAGACGCGCGGGGCGGCTTTACAACCGCTTGAGCATGTCGAGGGCCTTGGCTTCGAACAAGGCTTGCCATTCGGGAGCCAGCAGGCAGTCGCTGTCTTCTTGGGCTCCGCCCCTGTTTCGAAGCTGCTCGGCGGTGGGAGCGTAATAGATGTAGCCGTTCGTATAGCCAGCTACGAACGTGAATCGATGCGGTGATTTCTTCTTGATGTTCAAGCCGATCTGGACCGTCAGTTCGCCTGGGAAAGTCAAAAGCACAAAATCGCCGACACGCACTGCGACCAGTTCCACGTCGATCGTCTTCTTCCCGCTGGCGGCCGCCTCGGTTTGATGCTTGCGCAGAAGTCGCAGGTTCGTGTTGATCCGTGTGATTTGCTCCATCGCGTAAATGTTGCGCACGTACCGCTCAATGTTCCGCCGGTTCTCGGCGTCTAATCGGCGCAGATGCTCGCGGCCCAATTGCTTTTCCCACAGATACCGATGCGAGTAGTAGGAAGGATACTCCGGAAACAGCCGGTACTTGACGACCAAAGGCAGAAACGTCTTAAGGTTCAACGTGGTCCCGGCGAGCGACTCGACCAGCCGAGTTCGCTCTTTCTCCAGTTCGGCGATCTGCGACGCATAGTCAGCTTGCGGCAGGGCAAGCGTTTCGTTGAGCGCGATCAACCGACTGTCTTCTTTGCAAGCAATCTTCCGGGCAGCCCGCAGCGTGCTGAGTCCCAATAGGTTCCCGAGCGGCTCGGCATCGCGCGGGCGGTCGACTGCTTTGTAAAAAACCGGATTGATATCTCCGGCACACCCTTGCAAGAAGAAAGCCATGGCGTCCTCGTTCAGGTTTTCCTCAATAACCCTCGATGCAAAGCCGACGATATCCGCCGTGTTGCCGCCGCTCGGCACGCCCTGGATCGGGTGACAGGCAAAGTTGTACACGACGGCCAGCGGGCGGCCGTCGAGCCGGTCGAGTCGGAGGACGCCGATTTCCGGATCGACCGGGCCCACGCCCGCGACCTCCTGGTCCGGTGGCATCGAGTAGGCGTGGCGAACGTCCAGTTCGCGTCCGTTCTTCAACCGCAGACGCCGGTTTTCCATGATCCGATCTTCCTGTCCGCGGCCTGCCCCGACTTTGACCGGCACCAGATTCTGCGACGCCGCTTTCACGGCACGAATCGTTCGCTCAGCAACATCTTTGCAAACGATGCCGTGGCAGTGGCTCGCGTTGACCACGACGTTCGACGGGGGGACGCTCAGTTCCTTCTTGATCCACGATCGAACTTTGGGCAAGTAGTCGTTGCCGATGTACCCGATTTCGCCGATTGCCACGGCGTCGACCGTGATCAACACAACGGTCGTCTCATCGTTTCGCAAAACGAGAGCTTTCGCATACAGACGATCGTTGACGGGCCGAGCTTTTTCGTTCGTGATGTCGACTTTGGCAACTCCCGCCCGCAAACCGCTCGCCGTCGCCACGAGCGGGGCTGCAACAAGAACCACCGCCGCGGTCAAAGCGGCCATCAGCAGTCGAAGGACGTCCGCCCCTCGCCGCACGGGCCTACTGCGGTCGGTGAGGCAGTTCTTGCATGGACCGTTCGCCTTTACCGTCACTTCGACCGGCCGTCCCGAGGTGCTGGTTCCCCCGACACGAGCTCCACCGTCGGGAACTCCGCCGACACGAGACGCGACCTCGGTCGCACAGTCAGCAGAACGACTCATCACACGTCCTCCGTCCTTTTTCATTGTCACATCGCGCAGACTCCGGCACGGATTGCAGGTTCGCCGCAATGGCGCTCGGTCCGGACGTTCCGCTGCAACCATTGTCTTGCTCCTGTTCGGGCCTGAACGTCCAACCGACAGAGTCACGCTTTGGTCCCGTCACTCTTCTAACTTGGCGCGTTGGCGGATCTCCGCGAACGTGGTTTCCAGCAAGAGCCGCCCGTCGCGGAAAACTTCTTGGAGGATATCTTCCTGCGCGGTTTGCGGTGTAGCCCGCACGGTCACCAGTCGGCCGTCGCGACGGACCAAAGCCATGCGTCCGGCCTTAGAGTCTTTGCCGGGATCGGTGACGGGCTGCTTGTAAACGTCTTGTTCCTTCCCGGCGATCGTAATCGCCGCGCACTTGAAAGCGAACTTGCACGTATCACGATTCAGCTTCTGAAGCAGTCCGCCGCCGGAACCGAAGGCGATGTTGTCCGCTGACCACTCCGCCCGTTTCATCGCCTCCAAGATTTTCGGTAGCATGTCGCGATCGACACCGTCCCCCTGGATGACTCGCACATGAGGGTCCAAAACCTTGAAACCTTTCGCGTTCCGCGCGTAGCCAAAAGCTTCTCCGAGAAGGTCCAGAACCTTGACGACGACCGTAGGCGGGTCGCCTGAGTCGGGACGAACCACCAGAGTGCCTTCCCGCTGGAGAACCAAGTCTTTCAACTGCTTGCCCCAGATTTCCGAGCAGGCGCGGAAGATGTCAAAGGAGTCGCTGACGACGGAAACCCATCCCTCGGGGAATTGCAGCAGCATGTTGCGCATGGCTTCGGCTTCCCGCTGGCGTCCCCACGCGGTAATCGTGCTGTGCTCGGCCGCGGGGATCGAAAAGCCTGCCATTGGCTCGCCGTAGTAGTCGTGAGCCAAAAGGAGCCCGGCGATCGTGTCGGTCCCTTTGAAGTTCACCAGATGGGCGGCGCCTCCCACCGCGGCCGACTCGACCGACGAAACGCCCCGGAACCCAAAGTCGTGCAGTTTGAAGTCGATGAGCGAAGGGTCACCGGTCTCCCGCAGGTAATTCAACAACGTCCGTTTCATCTCACGAGACTGGGTGGCCACGGTCGAGCCGTACCAGACCTGGACGAGCAGCGTCTCGAGGTAGTTGGTCAGCCAGTAGCATCGCGGGTCGGTGTTTTCGATCGTCATCAGCACGTTCAGCGGAGGCACGACGGTGCCTTCCGGGACGGCCTTGATCCGGACGGGCAACCGTCCTCCGTGCTGCCGCAAGATGTACTCCCACCCGGCGCGGTTGAAAAGGTGGGCGTTGCCGAAATGACGGGCCAGGAATTGCTGAGCGAACTCGATCTTTTCTTGGCTGACCACCGCACCCGACAAATACTTTTTCAGATAATACTGCAAGCCGAAAAAGACGATTTCCGGGTAGTCACCGCCGCGAGATTCGAAATAGGAATAGACGTGTTCCGTTCCCGGCGGGTATTGCCGGTAGTGGGTGATCTTGTAGCTGTCGGTCAGAAGCAGCAGATTGTCCAGATGGTTCATTGCCTCCACCCTGAACGTGCTGGCTCGGCACACGAGTTTGCGTGTTGTGGGGTGGGAAAGGTCCGGTCACGCTTCCACCGACTCGGAAACGGACGCCTCTTCGGGACGGTGGGCGCCCAGGAACCGTCCGAGGAATCCGAGCCGGCCGCTATGGAGCAAAACCAGGTAGGCCGGAACCAGGATGGGCCGTACAACGAACGTATCCAGCAACACCCCGAACGCCAGGGCGAAGCCCAGTTGGTCCATACCGCGCAGCGATCCGGCAATCAGCGACGAGAAAGTGCCGGCCATGATGATGCCGCAACTGGAGATGATGCTTCCCGTTTTCCGCAGCGCCACGATGATCCCTTCGACCACGCCATGTCGCCGCTGCTCTTCATCGATCCGCGTCATCAAGAAAATGTTGTAGTCCTCACCCACGGCGATCAGGATGGTGAAGAGGAACATGGGGACTTTCCAGTCGAGCCCAGCAAAACCGGACGGGTCCATGGCCCAAAAGACAAAGAAGGTCACGCCCAAAGTCGCCATGTAGCTGAAAAAGACGCTGAGGATCAGATACAGCGACACAGCAACCTTGCGCAGCAGCACGACCAGAATCAAGAAGACGACGATCAGCACCAAGGTGTCGATGCGGATTTGGTCCCGGTCCGTAACGGTTTTCAGGTCACGGATGTCCGCTGTCGGCCCGATCGCATAGACCTGGATCTCCGGGGGCAGCAATCCTCGAACCGTTTCCACAACTTGCTCGAACTGACGAATGCTGTCGCGAGAGAAAGGATCGTCTTGCAGAACGATGTCCACGCGCGTCACGTGCCCTTTCAGCGGCTCGTTGGTCGCGACGTAGTAATCCGCGATGCGTTTTCGCCGAATTCGTTCCGCGATCAGATGAGCGGCTCTTCGCCGACGCGAGTCCGTGTCCTCGGCCGCCTTTTCCTGGTGTTCGGTTTTCGAGCCCAGTGGCCGGGCAATCGAGCGCACGTCCGCGAGTCGCAGATCAGCACGCCGGTTCATCAACTCGTCACTCAACCGGCGAACCAGCTCCGTTCCCTCCTTCGAGGAAAAATCGAGCTCCGGGTGCTTCAAAAGGATGGTGATCTCTCCAGCCATCCCAGCGGGAAAATGCTTTTGGACCGCCTGAGCTCCCTGCACGCTGGCAAAATCCTGCGGCAGTTCGCTGAGCAGTCCATAACTGAGGTGGTGGAAAAAGATCGCAGCAATCAGCGCAAAGGGCAACATCAACGCGACGCTCACGCCCAGCACGGTCGCCGGCTTTCGGCGGACGATGTCGCTAGCGCGCTCCCAGAAAACCTGCGCGATGTCCCGATCCAGCAGCCGGCCGATCGGGCTGGCGGCCGAGATCCAGCCAGCGGTACGTGCCAGTCGTTCCGAGGTTACGTACGGCCAGAAGGCCCACCGGCCGGCCAACCGCAGCACAGCGGGAGCGAAGAACAGAGCAGCCAGTAGGACAAAAAACAGTCCCAGCGAGATGGCGTGGCCCGCCTGGCGAAACTTGCCGAATTCAGCGAAGCTCATCATGCCGATGCCGCAGATCACGGTGCCGGCGCTAGCGGTCAATGCCGCCCCGACTTTCGCCAAGGCATTCGCGACGGCCCTGGAGGCGTCCGCCCCCTCGTCGAGTTCTTCCTTGTAACGAGAAATCAGAAACAGACAATAGTCAACACCGGCGCCGTAGCTAAGCACCGTCGTATAGATTTGGATGCCGCGAAAAAGCTCGACGATGCCAAAAGCCGCCAGGTGGGCCAACACGGCCAAAGCCGTCTCGACCGCGATGAAGACCGTCAGCAGCGGGATGATCGCCAGCAACGGCGAGCGGTAAATCAAGACCAGAAGGGCAATGACCAGCAAGATCGTCCAGAGCTCGGTTGCATCGGCACTTTCTTTGGCCGCCCGGATCATATCGCGGCCGACCGTCGCCGAACCGCTGATGTCCAGATGCAACCCCGGCGGGACCAGTCGCTGTCGATGCAGCTCGCCGTCGGGGCTCGTCAGTTGCTCAATCCGTTCAATCAGCCGCGCATTGCGTGCATCCATGAAGTCAGTGGTCAGTTCGACGATGACCAGCGTGGCCTTGTTGTCATCGCTGATGAGCAACCGGCCGATCGATTTGTCACTGAAGGTGCGAACGTGCGGCTCGAACGGAGCCGGAGGCTCGGCCGAGCTTTCCGCCTGCTCGCCTTCTTCCGCTTGTTGCCTTTCCCGGGACGCCCGTTGTTCGGCCCGACCCCGCTTCGGGTGCTGGAGCACCTTCCGCACAAACTCTTCGACAATCTCCTCCAATCGCGGCTTCAGGACCTCGTCGATGAACTCCTTGTCCTCTTGGGTCAACCCGCCTTCGTGGCTCTCGCGCCGAACAACGATCGCGACGCTGCTGGCTAATGGGTGTCCCCAGGCCTGTTGAAACACACGCTCGCTGACGCGGCTGGGAGCGTCGGGCGGCAAAAAAGTGAACTCGCCATCCGACACCACTTCGGACCAGTCCGGTGCCGTCGCTTTCAGCGCGACCAGCGCGCCGATCCAGCCCACGAGTAACAAGGGCCAGAATCGAGCCACGCCATTTCCTAAACGTCGAAACATAACCGACGGCACTCTTTCTCATTAGCAGCGGTCCCCAGCCGGGACCGCCGTTGTTTCCATCCGAAGGCTCTCGCCGCTTGGCACGACACCGGTGGACGCTCGCTCCGCTGTCTCCGGCCCCGCGTCGCCAAAGACGGCCGACACTCACGTCATGCCACAGCGCATCCGAGACGGCTTGAGTATTCTACAGCCGGAGCCGAAGTCGCGGCCACCCCAAGAAAGGCGCAACCTTATCCGGCCAAGCCTCGGCGGCTTTCCCGGCCCACAAGCGCGACTTGCCCACGCGCAGTATATATTGGACTTCCCGCGGAACATCAAGAACGGGGCTGGATTTCCTTCCAAGCGTGTCCCAAGAAACGAGGCAAGTCGGAGGCGATCAGCGCCGTTTGTGAAAGCTCTTTCGCGGCCAGGTCGCCCGCCAGACCGTGGACGTACACACCCATCTGGGCAGCCTCGAACGCGCTCATCCCCTGCCCCAGCAATGCGGCCACCAATCCGGTCAGCACGTCGCCGGAGCCGCCCGTGGCCATGCCCGCATTGCCAGTGGGATTGACTGCCACGCGGTCGCCATCGGTGACGACCGTCCCGTGTCCCTTCAGCACCATCACAACGCCGTACTCGGCCGCGAAGCGGACTGCCAGCTCTTCCCGCTGACTTTGGATCGTACGAACGTCGGTTCCGATTAGACGAGCGAACTCCCCGGGATGCGGCGTTAAAACCCGCGGCCCGGCCGCCTTTTTCAGCACGTCCTTCCGTTCCGCCAGCCCATTCAAACCATCGGCGTCGATCACTAAAGGCTGGACGATATGCTCGGCAGCCCACACGACGACGTGCTGGGTGCCTGGCCAGACGCCCAGGCCCGGCCCGACCGCAACCGCGTCTTTGCCGGCGATCCACGTTTGAACGACGCGAACAGCCTCTTCCGACAACGCTCCCGTTTCCGGATCGCTTGGCAGCGGAATCGTCAAGTAGGAAGGCTCCGCCGAAGCCACAATGGGCAGAATAATCTCCGGCACGGCCACATACACCAGCCCCGCTCCACCGCGCAGCGCACCGAGCCCCGCTAAGCAAGCCGCTCCACTCATCCCCCGGCTGCCTGCCACGACGAGAATTCGACCGAACGTCCCCTTGTGCCCATCGGGCGGACGGATCGGCACCTCTGGTAACTCCGTGATCCGACGTGCCATCGCAGCCCCTTCCGACTTGCCCTTTGGCCGCTCGCCTTTTCAGTCGCGGGCCCTGTCAGCGGTGACCGGATTGATCGGGTCGTGGCGTCCCCACGTGCGACCGTTGCGCAATCAATCCCGCGATATAGCCTCCTTTGAAACCGCCGTCGATGTTCACAACGGTGACGTTCGCCGCGCAACTGTTGAGCATCCCTAAAAGCGCGGCCAAGCCGTGCAAGCTGGCTCCGTAACCCACGCTGGTCGGCACGGCAATCACCGGGCAATCAACGTAGCCACCGACCACAGACGGCAACGCTCCCTCCATCCCGGCAACGACGACCACCACATCGGCATCTGCGAAACGATGGTATTGCTCGCGGAGTCGGTGCGGCCCGGCCACGCCGACGTCATGAATCAGCTCGGCTCGGCATCCCATCCACCGGAGGGTCTCAAATGCCTCTTCCGCCACCGGTCGATCACTGGTACCGGCCGTCACCACCGCAACGAACCCCGCACTTGGCTCGCCGGGGCCTTCCGGAGCACAGATGGTTCTGGCGATCGAGTTGTAGTGGGCCCGAGGAAACTGCGCCAGCACGCGTTCCGCTTGCTCCGGCGAGATTCGCGTGCCGAAACAGCTCTGACCGGCGTCCACCAGCGCCGAAAAAATCTCGACGACCGACTCAGCCGTCTTGCCCTCGCAAAACACCACCTCGGGGAAACCGCATCGTCGCTGGCGGTCGACATCCACATGGGCGTCGGTCGTCGCCGCCGACGGACGCGGCAGCTCGCGGGCCAGCCGTGCGGAGACCTCATCGATCGTGGCGTGCCCGCGTTGGAGTGATTCTAGAAGCAGTCGGACTTCATCCGGTGTCACGGATTGGTTCTCCCCAGCGATTCCCCAAGCTCGGACCCGCAGCTACCGACCGCCGCCGCAGCGGACCGCTCGCACGGCCGATCCGTCTCGGCGGACGCGAAGCCTGACGAAAGGAAGGTTAGATTCTGATCGACCTGATCGAAAGACGTCCGCGATAAAAGCGGCCCGTGTTTTTTCGCCGAGTTACTTGCGCCGTTACCGGCCTGACGCAGAGGTCGCAGGGCGGTGGTGGGCCTAATTGGTTGCTACGGTGAGTGTTACGTCGTCGTGTATGATCCGATCCTGCCAGCCAGGGGACAGGCGTTTCTCGAAAAATTTTCCCCAAACCCCAATTTTTGGCGAAATCGCGCGCCGGATTCACCGCCCGGCTGCGATTAGAAGGATGCACCGGGAGGCCGACCGCCGACCTCCACCTCATCGCGACACGCACCCCCATCTCTTGGGTTCTGGGTCAGACGCCCGCCCCATCACGGCGCGGTTGGGGACCAAGCGTGTCGCGGTGAGGCCACCCAGATGATTCGGATCGGCGGTTCGGCCGACAGGTGCTCAGGCATTGTGGCCTGTGCTCCATCCGTGCCTATTGTGTCGAAAAAGGAGATCCGAAACAAGCCCCACATCCTCGCGGCGGCAGCGCGTCCGAGAAACGGGCGTTTTCTTGGGCCCTGCCACGCCTGCACCGCCGCCAGTTTGACCCGTCAGCTGCCGCCGCATTTTCTCATATCGAATGTCTTGTCGGACGCCAGGTCGGTCGGCCTCGGCGCCCGACCTGTTGCGCGCATCTACAGTAGTTGCGCAAGCGTCGCGGGCTGAAGACACTGTTTCGGGGCAACGACGGCGCGCCAGAAGCAATCGCGCGAGTTCCGGGACGCGGCCACGTGATAGCTGGTTCGAGCGGAGGCACGAGCTCGCGAACCTCTTGGCACCGTTCCCCCATCCTTTTCAATTGCCCTGCCCCATCGCTATCATTCGACACCAGTGCGAGTCATCCCAGCGACGTTACCGGTCGCTGATTCCGTTCTTCCGACACGAGTCACAAGCACGACGGATGGACCATGCAGATCCAGCAAGCGCTAGAACTGAAGCGGCGGTATCAGAACCAATATGTTGTTGTGGATGAGTCCCAGCCGGAACTCCGTCGGTTCGCCGGTCGGACGGGCGTCGTGAAGACGGTGAACATGAACGGCCGGGTGTTGGTCGAGTTTCTGGGCACACCCGATACGGGTTGGTACGACATCGCCCCAAGCTGTTTGAAGATCGTCGAGGCTCCGTCTCAACCCGCACCGGCTGCAAAAGCTAAACCGTCCGCGGCGAAAGCGGCCCCAGCCCACGCGGCTCCAAAGGAGCGAAAGATGAGCCCGCTGGAGATGGCGCGGGCCGAAGGAGCGGCCAAGGCCGGCAAGCCCAAAAAGGGCTTATCGCCGCTGGAATTGGCGCGGCAAGAGGGCGCGGCGAAGAAGCCAGCCGCAACGACGAAGTCCGAAGGGGCAAAGAAACCATCCCCGCTGGAGCTGGCACGGATGGAGGGCGCGGCCAAACGCAGTGGCGAGACTTCGCCAAAGGCTCCGCCCGAAGGCAAAAAACTTTCGCCTCTCGAGCTTGCCCGCATGGAGGGCGCCGCCAAGGGCGGCCCCGAAGCGGACTCCAAGGCCAAGGCGGAAGACAAGTCTGAAAGCAAAAAGGTTTCGCCTCTGGAGCTAGCTCGCATGGAAGGTCCCGCAAAGCGCGGCAGTGAAGCCGAATCGAAACCAGCCGCAAAAGCCGAGGAGGCCCCGTCCGAAGGCAAGAAACTTTCGCCTCTGGAGCTAGCTCGCATGGAAGGGCCCGCTAAGCGAGATGAGACGTCCGCCTCCGCTGGCGCTGAGCCGACGCAATCCGGCGACAAGGATGCCGGAAGCAAGGACGAGAACGAGAACCTGTCGCCGTTGGAGCGGGCTCGTCGGGAGGGTCCGGCCAAGCGGGAGCCGTCATGAGTCGCTGAGGTCGAGCGGGAGATCGTCCAGATCGGGCAGCTCCATTCTTCGATCGCGAAAGGCGGCAAACAAGCAGGCCGTGACCAGGTCCGCTGTTGTGCCGGGATTTCGCCGATGTCCGTCGGCCCGGAGCCAGGCGTCCAAAGCTCTCAGCCGTTGTTGCGACTTTGGCGTGTGTGGCCATCCGGCGTCCAGTACGGCTTGGGCGTGGCGGGCGGCTTCCCGGGCGACGAGGCGTCCGGATTTGCGAGCGATCAACGTATCGGGGAAGCGGGCCATCAGGACCAAGTGGAGGCCAACGATCGTTTCGTCCCAGCCGTCCAACCAGCGTTTCAGATCGCCCAGCGCCCAGACGCCAAAACGGAGAACGATCGAGAAGCCGGAAGCGTACTCGCGCGCGATCGTGTCGCGATCGGCCGCCAGTCGCATGATTTCCCGCAGCGGGCGTGTCGGCGTGGCGGAAAGGTCTTCGGCCGACACCCGGCCCATGCCTCCCGGAGCGGCCAGACGGATGGCCTGGTACGCCCAGCCGGCATCCTCGACCGTCAGTCCGTTCAGCACGCTTTCGATGCCTTGATCGAGGGGCACGGTTGGGTCGACGGCCGCCAATGGGGCTAAAAGTAGCACGATGCCCAGATTCGTGTTTCGGCCGACAACGTCTTGAGTCGCGCGGATGGCTTCATAGATCGTTCTTCCAACGCCCCGCTGTCGGGCTTCGGCCAGCAGCGGAGCGACCACGTTGGCCGAGCGAAGGAAGTCTTCATAACACAAGTCCGGAAAAGATGCGAGCGGGGAGACATTCCCTGGCTTCGGAGCGGTCGCTTCCAGCGCACAGGCCCACCAGATGCACTGGCGAAGGTCGTCGGTTTCACGGGCGGCGTCGTTCGTGCGAGCGATCACGAGATGTGTCTCCCTGGCGAGGGCAAACCATGCGGGAGACATTATAGCAAGGCAGCAAGGACAGACGCAGATGCGAGACACGGCTCGTCTCAGGCCGAGGAGAGGGGCTGATCCGACCCGCCACGATAGCGGGAAGCCGGTGCCGACATGCACCGCGCCCAGCACGCGGGATGGGTAACGACGGCTCTGCGCCGCCCGGCTTCCAAGCCATGGTCGCGGCCAGCCCTACCGCGTTGCGGCGAGCGTTTGTTCGCGCTGTTCGCGCCGCTGTTTGATGACTTGCTCCTGGATCGACGCCGGCACGCGCTTGTAGCAACCGAACTCCATGCTGAAAGTACCGCGGCCTTGCGTCATCGAACGCAGCTCGTTGGCGTAGTCGAACATCTCGGCCAGAGGAACATTGGCTTGGATGATCGAAGCGCCGAGACGTCGTTCGGTGTTCGTGATCTCGCCGCGTTTCGAGACGAGATGTCCTGTGACCGGTCCTTGGCACTCTTCCGGCACTTCCACTTCAAGCTTCATGATCGGTTCCAGCAGCACCACGCCCGCTCGCCGCAGGGCATCTCGCAGGCAGTGGTAAGCACAGATGCGGAAGGCCATTTCCGACGAGTCGACCTCGTGGTAGCTGCCGTCCTCCAGGATTACCTGCACGCCCACGACTTCGCATTCGCTGAGCGGTCCTTTGGCCAAAGCCTGCTGAAAGCCTTGGTTGACGGCCGGGATGTATTCCTTGGGAATCCGGCCACCGGTGATCTCGTCAACGAACTGGTAAGGTTCTTCGGCGTCTTCCGGCAAGGGGACCAGCCGCCCGACCACGTGAGCGTACTGGCCCGCCCCACCCGTCTGCTTCTTGTGCCGATGATCGAACCGGACTTCGCGCGTCGGACATTCCCGGTAAGCGACTTTCGGTTCACCCGCCAAGCATTCCACGCCGTATTCGCGCCGCATCCGTTCCAGGTAGACTTCCAGATGGAGCTGTCCCATGCCGGCGATCAGCGTCTGGCCCGTTTCGGGATCGGTGAGCACTCGGAAAGTCGGATCCTCTCGCCGGAACCGCTCAAGGGCCTTGCCCAGCCGATCGGCACCACCCCGGGTCAACGGTTCGATCGCCAACCGAATCACCGGTTCGGGGACATGGATCTTTTCCAAGGCGACGTCAATTTCGTCGGCGCAGAAAGTATCTCCGGAAGCGCAGTCGACGCCCACCACCGCCACAATGTCGCCCGGTCCGGCCGATGGCACGTCTTCCCGTTGATCCGCGTGCATGCGCACGATCCGACCGAAGCGTACCGACCGCCCCGTGCGAGTGTTCCGGTACGTTTGGCCTTTCTGCATCGTGCCCTGATAGATCCGCATGTACGTCAACTGCCCGAAGGGCTCAACCACTGTCTTGAACGCCATGGCGACCAGGGGCTGATCGGGCTCCGGTACCAACGGCACTCGCGTCAAAACTGCGTCCGCTCGGTCTCGATCGCTCGCCGGCACGGAACTGAGGTCCAAGGCTTGCACGTCGCGGTCCAGAGGGCTTGGCAAGTAGTGCACCACGGCGTCCAGAACCTCTTGAACACCTTTGTTGCGATAAGCCGTCCCCATCAACACAGGCGTGAGGTCTTGTTTCAGGGTCGCCTCGCGGATGATCTGCCGGACCAACTCTTCGGACACGTCCTCTTCTTCCAACAACGCCACCAATAGCTCGTCGCTGAAAAGAGACAGCGTTTCCAGCATCTGGTTGCGTGCGTAGGCGGCCGCCTCGGCGTACGCCTCGGGAATCGGCTCCCGTCGAACCGTCTCGCCGTTGGCTCCGTCGAAATAAACCGCCTCCATGGTGATCAGGTCGATGACTCCTTCGAAGGCCGATCCCCGGCCCATGGGAATCTGCACGGGCAGCGCCGTCACGCCGAGTTTATCGCGCATCTGCTCGATGACGGCGTCCGGATCTGCCCCCGTGCGGTCCATTTTGTTAATGAACGCAATGCGGGGGACATGGTAGCGTTTCATCTGCCGGTCGACCGTCAGCGACTGACTTTGCACCCCGCCGACCGCGCACAGAACCAAAATGGCTCCGTCTAGAACACGTAGACTCCGCTCCACTTCGATCGTGAAGTCAACGTGCCCCGGCGTATCGATGATATTCAACTGATGGTCATTCCACTGAACCGTGGTCGCCGCGGCGGTGATCGTGATGCCGCGTTCCTGCTCCAGGTCCATGAAGTCCATCGTGGCACCGCCGTCGTCGCCCTTGACTTCACGCACTCGGTGAATGCGGCCGCAGTAGTACAGCATCCGCTCGGTCAACGTCGTTTTTCCCGAGTCGATGTGAGCAGAAATGCCAATGTTTCGGTGCTTCTTCAGCGTTTCCATCGTTCTTCAAAGGTCACGAGTGTGGTTTTCGGGGAACAGGTTTTTCACGAAAGAACTCGCGGGACGGCCGCTGAGCCGGGAACGGTTCCGAAAACGGCCCGATCGGCTGCCAAGGTCGTCTCGTGCTCCCGGTGACTGGCCAGATTCGAGTCGGTTCGGAACACGAGTCGCCTCTGCAGCTCATCCGTCGCACCTCCCACCGAGGAAAAACTCGGCCGGAGATAACGGCTCGGCCGCGTCGATAGGACCAGTCGGTAAACACATTCCCCGGCAACCGGGGGAGCGATTCCGAAAAGCGGGACCCAAGGAAGACGCGGCGTGCGAAGACAGAAGGCTCGTCAGCCGGAGGATGTTGCGAACTTTACCGATTCGACGGCATTTTCAGACTGAGGGGAGGCGGTCCGTTGCTGCTCCGTCACTCGGCAAAGCTGTCTACTCGAAACGCGCGGTCGAGGCCGGTCCCGGACCGAGCCACCAGCCCGACCGCTGACCTGCTCCCTGGAAGCAGGTCTCCGGTCCGAAAGGCGGCCGCGGGAGCTCCGCGGCAGACATTTTCTGATTGTCTATCGATCATCCGGCCAATCCCCTCAACCGACCGTCGAGTTCCCGGTCGCCCGACGGACGTCGAGCGCGCGAGCGTGTCATGTTATCGTCCGAACCGGCCTAAGAAAAGAAGAAAACTGGCAAGAATGGCAAAAAAGCTGGATTCGTCCGGCCCGGTGACGCTTACGATCGTTGTGCCAGGATGGCTCGCGGGGATTTCAGCAGACAGACTGAGCAGGTTCTGGGAGTAGGCGTGTCGGTCAATTCTCGCGCCGGTAGACTTCCATCAGCAAATCTTCAACCGACTTGAATCGCTTGCCGGTTTGAGCGACCGCGTCGATCTTATGCCGGGCGTCGGCAGGTGAATGGCCTAGGCTGACCAGGGCCTGATATCCTTCGGCGAGCACGTCGTAGTCGACGGCTCGGTCCGGCGGCAGTTCGGTAGCGACCATCAGCGCAAACTTCGCCATTTTGCGGCGAAGCTTCGCCACAATGCGCTCCGCCGTCGCCGGACCGATACCGGGCAGCGCGCTCAGTTGGTCCACGTCCTGCTCTTCGATCGCCCGGGCCACCTCGCGCACCGGTCGCACAATGGCTCTCAAGGCTGTCTTCACCCCGACACCGTCGACCGAGCAGATCAGGTCAAAGAACTCGCGCTCCGCATCGCTCATGAAGCCGATCAGCCGCGGGGTGAGACGTCCCTTTTGCGGATTGCCTTCAAGGTACTCGATCGTTTTCAGGCTGACTTGTTGGCCGACCAACGGCTGCAGTTGACGTCGGACAAAGTCCGGAACGAGCACAGCGTACTCAAACGCTCCGACAGCGAGCGTCGCTTCGGTTTCATTGAGCGACATCAGCTTCCCGGTGATTCGAGTGATCACGTTTGATTTCCTTCACGTTCGAGTCGGTGCGCTAGGGACCGCCGCGTCAGCGTCTTAAAGCCGCGCCAAGGCGTGCGTGTAATAATGACACAGAGCGACGGCAAAGGCGTCGGCCACGTCATGAGGTTCGGGCAGTTGGTCCAGGCCCAGTTCGGCTTGAATGGCCCGTTGGATTTGCTCTTTCGAGGCTCGTCCGCTTCCTGTCAGCACGCGTTTGACCTGCGTTGGGGTGTAGTGGATGACCGGCACGCCCAGATCGACCGCTGTCATCAGGATCGCTCCGCGCGCGTGGGCCATCAGCAGGGCCGACTTCGGGTTCCGAACCAGCGAGAAAACCTGCTCGATGGCCATCGCATCCGGCCGGAACTCTTGCAGCACTTCCCGCAGGCCCGCGGCGATCTCGTGAACCCGCTCGGCCAGCGACCGGTCGGAGCGGGAGCGGATGATGCCGCCCTCGCGCAGCACCGGCCCCTGGACCGACCGCTGGACCAGCGCGTATCCGGTGCGCTGCAGCCCGGGATCGACGCCCAAATACAGCTCGGGACGCTGCAACTTCGTGCCTCCATGACTGGTGGGGTGTCCCGTCAAATCGCGCCTTTCTGCCGGCGAGCCGCTTCTCGGCCGCCATCCGTCCCCGTCCGTGGTCGTCTCTGTTATTGGGGATTATTGGGGAGACGGACCGGGCCCTCAATTCCGCCGCCAAATCGTGCCGTCCGGCCGATCTTCCAAGGTCACATTCAGCTTAGCCAGTTCGTCCCGAATCTTGTCGGCCATAGCGAAATTCTTCGCCTTGCGAGCCTCGGCCCGGATGGCGACCAGTAGGTCCAGCAGTCGACCAACCATTTCATCGTCGGCTCCGGCCGGCTTTTGCACCGGGCGGCGGAACACGCCCAGGATGTTGGCCAATTCCTTCAACAGCCGCATGGCGGCTTCGAAAGCGGCCATCGCTTGGCGGTCCGAGCGGCCGGCCCCTTCCAACTGACGCTGGTTGACGAAAGCGTTGATCGCCCGCCGCAGCTCGTACAACGTGCCGACCGCGCCACCCGTGTTGAAATCGTCGTCCATGGCCTCGAAGAACCGATCGCGCAATTGCTGCACCTCGGCGATGAAGTCGGCTGGCTCTTCAGGTAACGGCGGCGAGTCATTGCGCCGTGTAGCCGTTTCGAGGGCGTAAAAGTCTTTACCGGTGATTCGTTGATAGGTCTCGATCAGCCGGTAGAAGCCTTCGAGCCCTTTCCCGATTTCGGCGATCCGCTCTTCACTGAAATCGATCGGGCTGCGGTAATGCGTTGAGAGGATGAAGAAACGAACCGTTTCCGGCGGAAAAACTTCAAACAGGCCCTTGACGGAGTCGGCCCCTTTGGAACCGGCCAGCTTGTTGGCTTCCTGAGCGGCAAGCTGGTCGACCAGGTCGCCATGGCGGTCGTGAGCTCCTCCGACCTTGGCGGCTCCGCTGGCCTGCATCAGTCCGTTGTGCAACCAATAACGGACGAAGGGCTTGCCTGTGCACGACTCGGACTGAGCGAGCTCGTTTTCATGGTGCGGAAACAGCAGGTCCAGTCCTCCGCCGTGGATGTCGAAGGTCTCGCCCAAGTATTTCATGCTCATGACCGAGCATTCGATGTGCCAGCCCGGTCGGCCCGGTCCCCAGGGACTGTCCCAGGCCGGTTCGCCCGGCTTCGACTTTTTCCACAGGGCGAAATCGGCCGGATTGCGTTTCCGCTCGTTCGCCTCGACCCTCGCCCCCGCCAACATTTCCTCGACACTGCGTCGGCTCAGCTTGCCATAATCCTCGTCTTTGGTGACTTCGAAGTAAACGTCGCCCTCCAGCGGATACGCGTACCCTTTCTCGATGAGGCGGCTAATCATCTGCTGCATTTCCGCGATGTGCTCGGTCGCGCGCGGAAAGTGGTCGACCGTTTCGACCCCCATCAGCTCGAGGTTGTCGAAATAGTCCTGCGTCATTTCGCGAGCCAGCTCTTCGACCGTCATGCCACGTTCACGGGCCCGGTTGATGAGCTTGTCATCCACATCAGTGATGTTGATGACGAACGTCACCTCGTAGCCGCAATAGGTCAGATATCGCTTGATCGTGTCGAAAATCACCGGGCCCACCATGTGGCCGATATGAGCGGGCTTGTAGACCGTCGGGCCGCACAAATAAATCCCCACCTTGCCGGGAACGACCGGCTGGAATTCTTCCTTCGTCCGCGTCAGCGTGTTGTAGACACGAAGGGTCATGGCTATGTCATCCTTTGACGAAAACGTACGAAAGCAAGATCAGTCGCCTCGTCGTCGATTCTCCGGTTTCGTAGTAGTGCGTGCCCTGCTACGGGGCCGCGTCGTCTCGAACCAGCAAGACGATGGCGTCGGCCGAAATCGCTTCACCGCGACCGATCGGACCGACCTTTTCCCCCGTCTTGGCTTTGACGTTGACGAACTGCTCGTCGATTCCGAGCAGCTCGGCCAGACGTGTGCGGATTCGCGGCCGCACATCGCCCAGCTTCGGACGCTCGGCAAAAACCGTGCAATCCAGGTTGGCGATTCGCCAGCCTCGCCGCCGCACCTCGGCCACCGCCGCTTGGACAAACATGGTTGAATCGGCGTCCTGCCAGCGCGGGTCCGTCGGCGGGAACCACTGCCCAATGTCGCCCAATCCGGCCGCGCCGAGCAGCGCGTCGGTCACGGCGTGCAGAAGGACGTCGGCGTCGCTATGTCCTTCGGGGCCCCGATCGAAAGGGACCGGGACTCCGCCCAGCACCAGCTTACGATTCGGCACCAAGCGATGAGTATCATGTCCCAGTCCGACTCGCATCGGCTGCGGCTCCTGGTTGGCAGGCTCGGCCGAAGCCACTGGTTCCCATCGCCCCAAGCAGAAACGGCTTCGGGACGCGTGCCCCAACTTGCAAGCTCGCCTTCGTTTCACGCGGCCCGACGTCCAGATCCACGTGATCCGGCCCCGCTTCGCTCGGGCTCAGTTCGGTTCCGGCGGCCGAAATCATAGCGGGCTGACAAAATTCTGACAACGCGTTCCTTGACGCTCGGCTACGTCGATCCGCCGGACGGGCCTGTTGGGATGACTGTAGGCGCTTCGGACCGTCCGGAGATGCCCCGGAGATGAAATTGACACGGTCAGCCGTCCTGCCGTACACTCCGCCGCCCATGTCTGACGTCACCCGTCTTCGCCCATTATGCTTGATGGTTCTGCCGGCCACCGCGGTCGTCTTGCTGGCCTCGGTGAGCTTATCGGGTTGCGCGCTGATGAATCGGACGGGTCTATCCGAAAAGACATCCGATCACAGACACTCCCAATCGCTTCCGTTACCTCGGATCAGAAAGCCCAAGACAGCCATTCAGTTGGAAATCGTTTTCATCGACCGGCCGGCCGATGATCCGCTCCTGGGACCGAAGCTTTGGGAAGATGTGGATCAGGTTTCGGCGCTCGAAGTCGATGTGCGTTCGCGGCTGCGCGACGCGGGATTCCGAGTTGGGCAGGTCGGTTCGGCTCTGCCAGCGGCGCTGGAGTCGCTGTTGAACATGTCCGAATCGGCAGGAGACGGCGGGGGACGGTTTACCGTCCGACGAGTGGCGTTGCCATCCGGATCGGAAACCGAAATCGAAACCAGCCCTCTGGTACCGGTGCGACGAATCGAGATTCCGGGGCAAGGGGAGGTTCGCGTGCACGAGTTTCGCAGCGCACGATGCGTGCTGCGCATCCGGCTGGAGCACGTTCAAGAAGGCTGGGCTCGCCTGGAAATCGTCCCCGAAGTGCACCACGGGTCGGTCCAGCCGCGACCAACGGCCACGGCCACCGGTTGGCTGTTCCGCACGACACAAAGCATCGAGCCGCTGTTTGGGCTACGTTTCGGGCTTAATCTGAATTTGAACGAGGCGGTGCTGATCACGGCCGATTCGGACGACCCCTTCTCCCCGGGCTACCAGTTCTTCCGCGGGGCGGGCGAAGGAGCTTACGGCCAGCGGCTCGTGCTGATCCG
>JAADHY010000482.1 GCA_013151585.1 Planctomycetota bacterium | reverse complement strand
TACCATTTCGCATCGCTCCTGCGACGCGAAATGTGCACGATCTGGCAATTCTCCTCAAGATCAATTTCCAGTACGCTAAACGCGTACCCCCGACCGGGGGGAGAAGGGACACCGTCTGGAAAACGCTCTTCAGCCGTGACTGTGCGTCTCAAAAACATCGAGGTGAGGCTCTCGCTCACTCATAGCCCGCAGGCATATGTACCAGAATCACGAAATCCCATATAGTAGCAGCGAGGGAGGCGGCCCCGTGATCGGCCGCCTGGATGGGCTGCTCGTACGGAAGGCAGAAGGGACAAACAACGATGGCTCTGCGTCCTGAGATTCGCGGGTTCGATATGCAGAGGATGCTGTCGCTTTTGGGCTCGAAGGATGAGCGGCTGCTGGACGAACTGACGCGGCTGTTCGATGAGATGGTTCGGTTCGACGACGAACGCCTTCGGGAGGAGTCGCTGGCGGTGCTGCGCCGAGCGGTCTATGAGGGCGGCCGTTGGTCGGACCTGGATGAGGAAGGCGAAGTGCACGTGATGGCGGCCATTGTGCTGGCTCATCATGGTCAGCAGATGGTGACGACCGAGTCGAACCGGTGGACGATGCCGGCCTTTTGGAAGTACATCGAAGCGGTTCACGAGTATGTTCCGGAGGGCGTGGCACGCAACTCGCTGCTGCGGTTCGGCGTCGGCCGGCCCCTTTTCGGCCGGCGAATCTCGGTCGAGTGGAGCTATTACGGGTTCTTGCGTCTGGCCGAGGTGGGCGAGCTTCTGGAGGCGCTGCGCCGGTTGCCCGATGGAGTGGTCCCGGAGCCGGGCCGCGAGTTTCACGTTTCACTGCTCGGGTGGCTGGAGACGATCCAGCAGGCGGACAGGGACCTGTGGTTCCATTGCCATTAACGAGGTGGGATGGATCGTCATTTCCACCCTTCCGGAGTAGTGTAGAGTGGGCATTGTCGGCCACACTGGACTGAGGGCTGGAAATCGTGCGATGGGTGCCAGACGCTTGCTGCTCCTGACGCTACTGGTCCTGACGGCTTTCTTGGCCGGTTGCTCGAAAGCATCTCGCATCCTGAGCCGCACCGCCCATGGCAAATACGGCTGGAAGGCGGAGGATTACTTCAATGATCCGCAGGTGATCGCGCTGTGCCATGCCATTGAAGCGAACGACCTGGACGAGATGAAGCGTCTGATCGCGGCGGGGGCGGACGTCAACGCCCGAGGCAAAGACAACATGACGCCGCTCTTGTGGGCTTATCCGGACAACAAGATTGAGCGGTTCAAGCTGTTGTTGGAGCACGGCGCCGATCCAAACGTGGTGGTAAAGAGCAGTTTCGGTACGAACGTGATTCACGAGGGGCATTCCGTAACCCACTTGGCTGCCGGCAGCCGGTTCCCCGATCACTTCGATCTGGTGATGCGGTACGGCGGCGATCCGAATCTGATCGATCCATTCTATGGGGATTCAGTCCTGCACCGAGTCATCACAGCGAACATCAGCCGAGAGTTGAAAAAAAAACGCATTCGGCTGTTGATCGAGAAGGGGGCGGACCTGAACCACCTAAGTGCGGACAGCACGCCAGCAATGACGGCCGTGGCTTGGTTCGGCCAGTACGACATCGCGCTGATGCTGATCAAAGCGGGCGCGGATCCCTGTAAGTATCGGGAACGCTCCAATAGCAGGTTGATCCATTCGTTGGCTCGCGAGCAACGCGATGGTCGAGCGGAGCGATGTCCGCCCGAATTGAAGCAGGCCTACAATGAGCTGTTGAAGATCGTCGAAGAACGGTGCGGCGTGACCTTGGAACAAGCGCTGAAAGACCTGGACCGCTGGGCGCACCGAGCGATGGTTTACGAACCTGCGGAGATAAAACGCTTGCGAGAGCAGGAAGTGGCCGAGCGCAAGGCACGCGAAAAAGCCAAACAAACTAAGACGCAACAAACCGATCGAAACAGCACGGGCGACCGAGTACCAGATCGACGGAACAACTGAAAGTGAGCTGGAATTCGAGATCAGGTTACCACGCATCGAACCGTACGCGGCTTATGGCAAATGGCGCCCCTGTGTGCAGCTATTGGAAGACCCCGACCAGCTCGAATACGATTTTGGCTTTCCGTCTGTCTTGCCTGAGGGTCTGGAGGTGACAGAAGCCGGCGTCATTCACGGCACACCGCGTCACGCGAGCCGGTTCCGATTTGTCGTAGAAGTCGGCCAGAAAACGGACTCCCGCGATCTCGATAACTACACACAACAGGAGTTCCTCGTGATAGTCCGCCGTAAGGCCACCTCTCAGAAATCGCAGAAGTGAACTCTCGCTCGTTTGCCGGACGCGAAACGGTCGAGGGCGCCAGCGTTGGCCGCATGCCTGAAATGCGCGCCGGATGCGGTCGGAAAAAAGGGTAGACGTCGTTCAGGTGCTGGCGGCGGTTGCACGGCCCGGCGGGAGGGCTGTCGTGGAACAGGGCGCACCACATTCGGGAAGCCTGGAAAACGTACGCCTTGTCGATCCACTTGGACCAAGATGCGGTGAACGCTGTCGATGCGTTCCTCGGGGCCTATATTGACGCGAACTTGGCTCCGTAGCGCAGCAAGAGTTTCGCGCGTTATGAATGTTTATACGGTCCGCAGGTCTTCGGCAGACTGACCAGCCCATGTCAACGCAAGGAGTCAAGGACTTGCAAGAGAATAGTTAACCGAAAATGGGTATTGCGTCAAAAGGTGGTTTCTGAGACGGTCCGGGCATGCGAGATGCAGAAATCATCGAACGGATTCGTGAGAAGTATCGCGCTATGCTCCCGGAGCTGGACGAGCGAGGGAGGCGGCGCTGGGCGGCGGTGGAAGCCCGGTCGCTGGGTTGGGGGGGCATCAGCGCCGTCGCTGCGGCCACGGGGATGTCCGATCGGACCATCCGAAACGGGATTCGCGAGCTGCAAGGGCCGGACCCGCTGCCGGCCGACCGCCAGCGGCGTCCGGGAGCTGGACGCCGGTCGCGCGAAGAAGAGCAGCCGGGTCTGATCACGGCTCTGGAGGACCTGATCGAGCCGGCCACGCGGGGCGATCCGAACGCCCCGTTGCGATGGACGTGCAAGAGCACCCGTCGGTTGGCCGAGGAACTGCAGGCGCAGGGGTTCGTCGTCAGCGCGACGAAAGTGGCTTCGCTGTTGAAGGCGCAGGGCTACAGTCTGCAGTCGAACCGGAAGAGGATTGAAGGGAAACAGCACCCGGATCGGAACGCCCAGTTTGAACACATCGCCCGGCGTGTGAAGGCCCAGCAGCGGCGAGGTCAGCCAGCGATTTCGGTGGACACGAAGAAGAAGGAACCGCTGGGAAATATGAAGAATCCGGGCCGGACGTATCGGCGGAAAGGCGATCCGGTACCGGTGAAGTGTCACGATTTCCCCGACCCGGCGCTGGGGAAGGCGGTTCCTTATGGAGTGTATGATTTGTCGTGTAACGAAGCGGGCGTGTCGGTGGGCGTTGGGCATGACACGGCGGAGTTTGCGGTGGCCTCGATTCGCCGCTGGTGGGAACGGATGGGGCACAGGCGTTATGGCTCGGTGCAACGTCTGTTGATCACGGCCGACAGCGGGGGGAGCAACAGCCCGCGAACTCGGCTCTGGTTGTGGGAGCTTCAGCGTTTGACGGACGAGACCGGGATGATCCTCGAGGTGTGCCACTACCCGTCCGGCACGAGCAAGTGGAACAAGATCGAGCCCCGGCTGTTTTGCCACATCACGCGGAACTGGCAGGGCGTTCCGCTGGAGACATTGGAGATTGTGGTGAACCTGATCGGCTCGACGCGGACCGGAGAGGGCTTGGAAGCCCACGCTTGGCTGGATGAGCGGAAGTACGCAAAAGGCCGCAAAATCAGCGACGCCGAGTTGGCTGAGATTCACATTAAGCCCAATAACTTCCACGCCGAATGGAATTATGAAATTCATCCCAAACCGAAATAAAGAATTTCGGTAACTTATTAATGTGCGGCTCCTTAGCGCCACATCGACCGACGGTAAAAGCCCTGCTACCTGCTGAACCGACACGGGCTTCCCGTTCTCCGTGGCGCTGACCACCCGAAACCCGAAGGACATATTGCATGGCGGAGCGTGTGAAATAGCGTACTTATGAGTTGCCGTTTCCGACAACCGGATTTCTTGGAAGGAAATCCGATACCTTGGGTAACACCAACACCCTGAATCTGTAATCGTTCCGCCGCCTGAATACATCGAGACGTCGTACGGGCCTAGGTCGATCCCTCGCATCAGCATCGCGGCGACCACCAGGAGCATTGCGCCTAGACCGAGCCGCAGCAGTAGGAAAGGCCTTTGTCTCATGACGGATATCTTGACTGTTCGAGAAGCCTACCCATAGCGCGGAACTGGGGCCTGGCATGCCCCCCGCGAGAAGTCCGCGGCCGTGCCCCACAACTTTTTCGCTGTGGCGGTCAGCGGTTTACCATTGTTCTCGCACGGCGGTGGTCGGCCACATTCCACCCGACTCATCTCGCGCTTACAGGCTTCTCCGCCCATACGCATGACGCGGACGCTTGAGGGGGAATCCCGCAGTACTCAAGCGACCGATTGGCGGTAGCTGGCGTTCGCAATCCCCTTTTATTGTAGCTGCATGTCCTTCTGTTTCCGTTGAATTGAGTTGCGATGCAGTCGCATTTCCCCTTGCCTTTGGGCGAGCCCTTTCTCTCTTTCGGTAGGGAGATCTGTACCCGCCGCGTGGTCTGGGTAGGTTTCCCGGATCCTGCGGATAGCCTCGGGGGCTCACTGCGTTCCGCCCCAGCCGCCCGCCACCCGTCCTGTGCGTCCTGGGACTGAGTTCTCAAATGGTAAATCGAGGAACCCAACAGAATCCAAAAACCAACCGAAAACGTCGGATTTGAAGCCCCCCTCGTCCCCGCGGCGCAGCCGTGGGGGAGAGAGTCGGGGGGAGGCGGCCCTCACCCACTCGCCTTCGGCGCCCCACCCGCTCCCGCAAGCGGGAGGCTGGACGCGAGTGTTTGCTCCATCACCCCTTATGACATCCCCTGCGAGCCGTTTTGGTGTGCTGCCGCTTTGGCGAACCCTGGGGCGAATTTGTCATTTCAGTCATTTGTTGTGTCACGGGCTCGGAATCCCGGGGGAGCCGCCATCACGTCCGGAGCAAAAACAAAAGGGGACTTGATCTTCACGATCGACCAGTCTCGGGGATCGATTCGGCGGCCCGAGTGCGGGTCGAGCTGGATCCGCGGTCAGGGCGGACCGGTCCGGCGGGCGGCTGGTCGGATTCCAGCGGCGTTCGGTAGCAGCAATTCACGAATGCTCGCTCCGATGAGGGGAAGACGTAGCCCCCTGGTGGATCAGCGGCTGATGCTTCGCCCGCCAGACGAGCCGGCTTGGCGATCCGCCAAAACTCGTCCGTTTCGCCGCAGCGCTGCGCTCTGGCAACCCGGCTGCAATCATCCCGTTCAACCCGAGCGTGCGCATTCTGGTGATCACCCACATGGAACATCAAAACTACACAGCCGGCGAAGTCAACTTGCCTCAGCTTCCTGAGTCGGTTGCTGCGCGTCCAGGCCGCTGGATCGAACGCGACGGCCCGACAATTCAGTTTCAATCTTGACGTTGCTTGGAAAACCTCGGTGTCGCGACGACTGGCCGCAACGGGTGGACGAGAACGTCACCGAACTGAAACGCCAGCTCAACGCCGAGGGCAGCGTCGTCATCTTCGATGGCCCGATCGGCAAAATGCGGGCGCATCCCAGATGCCTTCGTTGAATGGCTCCGGGCAATCGGCATCGAAGAGTCCGCGACTGCAGGATGAACGGCGCAGCGACAGAAAGGACAAGAGCAACAAACGTGATTACAACCTTGATCAGACACCCGCGGACCTCAAATCATTTCTGTTTCCGCCTGACGCTGGCCCGGTCATGAGCGAAGAATTCGTTGCTTCGCACGGCGGCCGTTCCCGTCGCTTTCGACGGAAGATGCGACCTACACAGCGGTCCAAGGGGCAGTGGAACACCCGACCCTGCGATCGCGGCCGACGCGAGTCTGGGCGAGCCCGGGATTGATCAAGGTGACCCGCTACTTGCTCGACTGGCAGCTTCGCCGGCTTCAGCCGAGTTTCCTCAAGCCTGGCGGTATCTGCGAATGCATGACTCGCGCCCAATTCCAACAGCCCAACGCAAGGCCCTGCGACAAACAGCGATCTGAGCACAGTCGACGTTGACTGCGGCATCGCTGCTGCGGAGCGGTGGTTGTCTGAGCCGATTGGAGGTATCCTGCTCTGAGGGCCCCCTGAACCTGCTGCAGAGTTTGAGGCTGGACAGCCCTTGACGTCTTTCGTAACAGGAGCGTTTGCACCCATGACACACACCATTGATCGTAGAACGTTGCTTTTCGGCACCGCGGCTGCAAGTCTCCGTGCTTTGTTTCCTGGACGAACGGAAGCGAGCGAACGCCGCGACGAAAGGACGCAACCCACTAGCGGTACCGGCCCCGTTCGAGAATTCAAGCTAATGTCCCGGAAACACTACGAGGATCCCTTCTGGGATGTGCAGGTCGATGTGCTGGTGACCGGGCCGGACGGCCAGAGGATGCGCGTGCCGACGTTTTGGGCCGGTGGGTCGATTTGGCGGTGGCGGTTCTGGGATCGCCAACCGGGAACGTATCGCTTCAAGACGATTGCCAGCGACACCGGCAACTCAGGGCTGCATGGCGTGGCGGGTGAGTTCCAGATCGAGGCGTATTCCGGCAACAATCCTTTGTACCGGCACGGGCCGTTGCGAGTCTCGGTCAACCGCCGGTACTTGGAAGCGGCCGACGGCACGCCGTTCCTCTGGTTGGGCGATACCTGGTGGATGGGGTTGACGAAACGCCTCGCATGGCCGGACGAGTTTCAGACGCTGGCCGCCGATCGGCGTCGCAAGGGATTCACCCTGATCCAGTTGGTCGCCGGGCTCTACCCGGATATGGACTCCTTCGACCCGCGAGGCGCAAACGAGGCCGGGTTTCCATGGGAGCCCGGCTATCAGCGCATCAACCCGACGTGGTGGGACCTGGCTGATCGGCGCATCAAGTATCTGGCCGATGTGGGACTCATGCCATGCATCGTCGGCTGCTGGGGCTACTACTTAAAGAAGATCGGCATGGAGAAGATGCAAGCCCACTGGCGGACCATCATCGCCCGGTGGGGAGCTTTTCCCGTGGTCTGGTGCCTGGCTGGCGAAGGTTCCATGCCGTGGTACTTATCAAAGCACAAGGGCGAAGAGCGAGCCGAATTAGAAGAAGGCTGGACCGAGATGGCCCGCTACGTGCGTCGAATCGATCCGTTCCACCGGCTCATCACCATCCATCCGTCGCGGTCTTCGCGCGACGTGGTGCGTGACCCTTCCGTACTGGATTTCGAAATGGTGCAGACCGGACACGGCGACTACCGCTCGATTCCCAACACCCTCAAAACAGTGGCCGCAGCGTATCGGCGAGAACCGACCATGCCGGTCGTTGAGGCTGAAGTCTGCTATGAGGGCATCATGCAGAGCTGTCGGCAAGACATCCAGCGGTTCATGTTTTGGAGCACGCTGCTCAACGGGTGCTGCGGTTTCACTTACGGAGCCAACGGGATCTGGCAAGTGATCAACCGGACAAGCCGTTCGGTCCGTCGCCGCATGGCCGGACTTGGGGCAACACGCCGTGGCAGGAAGCGATGAACTATCCCGGCAGCCGGCAACTCGGCATCGGCGCGCGGTTTCTGCGCTCACTGCCGTGGCATGAAATGGAGCCGCATCCGGAATGGGTGCAGCCTTGCTGGAACGAAAAGAACTACCATGCTCCTTCCGCTGCTGGCATTCCAAGGAAGCTTCGGGTGATCTACACGCCGGCCCTTTGGAACCCGCCTCGCCTGATGCAGCTCGAAAAAGGGCTCACCTATCGGGCTCGGCTGGTCAATCCCAGCACGAGCGACGAAATATCGCTCGGCACCATCCAAGCGGACTCGCACGGCCAATACCACTTGGCCCACTTCCCCGAACAACGCGACTGGGTCATCGTGCTGCAGCGATGAATGCATCGCTCTTTCTGGCGATGCGAAAGGGCCGAGTGCGTCGCTCAATCTGACTTCTTGCAAGCCAGAACACTGGCAGGGAGAAACACCCAGATCGTAATGACAGCCCATGTCGATGCCTGGCGGGCTGCACCGGAAAGTTTTGCAGCAATCGCACCCAGCTCGGCGTTCCGCTGACCTTCGGGGAAAGGATCCTCTCGTAAGCGATCGATAGGACTTGTCTCTGGAGCACCGGCTCGCGTCTCCCTTGTTTCCCGCAGCGCAGACACGGCTAAGTCTTTGGATGACAGGAACCCGACTTTGGCCGATCTCTGCACGTCTTGATCGATGGTGTTCAGACCAGCCACCTCCGGTGAATCAGGGCCTTACGGTTTCCCTCCTTGTACTCACCGGGGGTTCCCGAATCTAAGTCCTCAAATGAGGAATGTCCGCAAGCTTGCTTTGCGATCGGTGAAGCACGGAAGTGGCTTCACCGCGTGATTCCTTCGCAGGGCAGCACGGCCTAAATGCTGCCGGATCAGCAGCACAAAACCCTTCTGCCGCTTGCGGGAGAGGACACTTCCCCTTGCGCTTTTCCTCCGTTTTCGGATTTCGCCGGTCTTGTTGACTTCGCATTTGAGATGATTACTGTTTGGGTGCGTCGGCATCCGCGTCACGTGTGCTGATGGCTCCCATGCCGGCCGGGTTTTGCTGTTGGGACGCTGCGCGGGCGCGGACGTTTACTCGAACGAAAAACGCGTACGCCGGGGAGGAGGGGCACCATGAAACAATGGACACGTCGGAACTTTATCGGCGGAGCGGCGGCGAGCTTTGTCGGAGCGACCTGTCTGCGTCGCGGCAACACGAGGGCCGAGGAGAAACGCCTGCCTCTAAGGTACGCCATGTGCAACGAGGTGTTTCGCGGCTGGCCTCAGGAGAGGATTTTCCGTTTCCTGGCCGAGTGCGGTTACCAAGGCGTTGAAATCGCCCCCTTTACCATTCATCGGGATGTCACACAGATTTCGGCTTCGCAACGCAAGACGTTGCGGAAGCAGGCGGATGCGGCGAAGATCCGCGTGATCGGCTTGCATTGGCTTCTTGCCAAAACGCAAGGTTTTCATCTGACGCATCCCGACGGCGCTGTCCGCCGTCACACGGCGGAATACCTTTGCGAGCTGGCTCGGTTTTGCAGGGACCTGGGCGGCGAGCTTCTTGTGTTCGGCTCGCCGAAACAGCGTGACTTGCCCCCCGGGATCAGCCGTCAGTTGGGCATGAGGTACGCTTGTGACGTTCTGCGCCAGGTGATCCCAACGCTGGAGAAGCTTGGCGTGATCCTGGCGCTGGAACCCTTGTCCCCGCGCACAACGAACTTTCTCCGGACAGCGGCCGAAGCCGTGGAATTGATCCAGAAAGTCGATTCCCCCGCATGTCAGTTGCATCTGGACTGCAATGCCATGGCCAGCGAGTCGGTTCCGATTCCGGAGTTGATCCGCCGGAACGCTCGGTGGCTGGTGCATTTTCACGCCAATGATCCGAACGGGCGCGGACCGGGCATGGGAGAGCTTGATTTTGTTCCGATCTTCCAAGCGCTTCGTGAAATCGGCTATCGGGGATGGATATCGGTCGAAGTGTTTGACGTCTCCCCCGGTCCCGAGCGGACGGCTCGCGAAAGTCTCCACTACATGAAGCAAGTGGAGAAGAAAGTCGGCTGACATATCAGTCCAAGCCAGCGGAAGCCCATGGTCTAGTCTGCGCCGGTTTGTTTTTTTCGCGTGTCTTTTCTGATACGCTCATCATTTCTGCAAACATCGCCGTTCCCCGCCTCTCATGAAACACCGGGTGTGCGGCCGGATTCGTTGTCGCGATCGCTGGGCGTCGTGATGCGTGAGTTGGCACCGTAAATTGGCCGAATAAGAGGAGACCCGCTGATGGCAGACCAGACCAAAGGCCTCCCGATGACCGCCAAATGGGATCCGGAGAAGCTCCAGCAGGAAATCCGGGCTTTGCAGGAGCTGGAAAGCCAGCCGTTTTTGTCTCGCGCGGCTGGATACATCAAGCGCACAGGCCCCGGGTTGCTGCAGAGTGCGATGACTTTGGGAGCAGGCAGCGCGGCGGCGTCGGTGATGGCCGGGGCTTCGTTTGGTTACAAACTGCTGTGGGTCCAGCCCGTGGCCATGTTCTTGGGTGTCTGCATGCTGGCCGCGTTGGGCAACATCGTGTTGACGACGGGCGAGCGACCTTACCGGGCCTTCGGCCGCGAACTGAGCGTCACGCTGGCGTTTCTGTGGGCTTTGGGGACGGTTGTCGCTTCGGTGATCTGGCATTTTCCGCAATATGGCCTGGCAGCGGGTGCGGCTTGGGACATTGCAGGGGCCGTCGGAATCCCGCCGGACAACCAAACAGCTCAGTATGTTGTCAAGTTCGGCATCGGCTTGATCATCCTTTCCATCAGCATTTTCACCACGTGGAATTACGGCAGCCATTCTCGCGGAATTCGTATGTATGAATGGTTCTTGCGCGGTGTGATTGCTTTGGTCATCATTTCTTTCGGCATTGTTGTTGTATGCAACTTGCATCGCATCGACTGGGCCGAACTGGGCAAAGGATTCGTCGGAGCGTATGGCATTCCTTCCGAAAAGGGTTCGGTCACGCTGGTTCTCGGTATGCTGGGCGCGGCAGTGGGGATCAACATGACCTTTCTTTATCCTTATTCGTTGCTGGCCAAGGGCTGGGGGCCCCATCACAAAACCTTGTCGTGGTGGGACTTGGCCATGTCGATGTTTCTGCCGTTCGTGTTGGTGACGTCTCTGATCATTGTCGGCATGGCGGTAACTGGCGTGTACGATCCGGCTCAGGAGGTCGTGCGGACCGACATGAAGCCGCTGCAGGCCGCTCAGGCACTGACGGGGGTCATGGGGGAGACCCTGGGGCGACTCATCTTCGACCTGGGCCTGATCGGCATGACCTGCGGCGCGATCAGCACGCACATGGTGGTTTGCGGTTTCACGCTCTGTGAGATGCTCGGCCTGGAATACACCGTCACCCGCTATCGGCTGTTTACGCTCGTTCCGGCCATCGGGATTTTGGGCGTCGTGACGCGGACGCCGATCTGGTTCCCGATTGCGGCGTCTGCCATTTGCTTCACCATGTTGCCGATTGCCTATGTGATGTTCCTCATCCTGAACAACAAACGAAGCTACATTGGCGACGCTGTGGGTCGGGGATTCGGCCGTCTGGTGTTCAACACGTTGCTGGTCATCGCCTTGGCAGTGGCGACGATTGGGTCGGGCATCAAGATCTATCAGAACGTGATCACGCCACTGAAAAACACGCTGACTCGATCGTCGGCCTCAACTCTGTCGCATTCGGATGCGAGCGTGCCAGGACCGAGCAGTCGGCGCTTGTCGCGGTGACTTGTGTCACGAGCGTTGACTCGTCACGGCGCAGCTCTATACTTCGCCAGAAAGCGACGTTCGCCAGCTACTGCTGACGATTGACATACGCACGACTGTTTGAGCTGACTTCGTTTGGGGGCGTCGCGATGGAGCTTTTGCCGGAGTTTCCGCGGTTGGATCCGATTCCGCTTCCCGCTCCCGTCTGGCTATTCAAGACGCTGGAAGTTGTCACCGTTTCGCTGCACCTGATCGCGGTTCAACTGCTGTTGAGCGGGCTGATTGTTGGAACGGTCTGGACTTGGACGGCTCGCCGGCGCCGCGACCCACTGCTGACCGAGGCGTCCGGCACGATCGCTCGGCTCTTGCCGATCGTCATGATCTACGTCATCAACCTCGGCGTTCCACCGTTGCTCTTCGCGCAGGTGTTATACGGACGCGCTTTGTACACCAGCAGCATACTGATGGGGGGATTCTGGATTTCGGTCATCCTGCTGCTCATGCTCGTCTATTCGTTGCTGTATCTGATGGCATCACGAGCCAAAAAAGGCATAGCGTGGGGTTGGGTCGGGCTCATTGCGTTCGTCGTTGCCGCCAAGATTGCCGTGATCTATTCCTCCAACATGACGCTGATGCTGCGGCCGCAGGTGTGGGCGGAAATGTACCGCGGCGACCCTTATGGGTTGCATATGAACTCGGGCGATGCCACGGTCTGGCCCCGTTGGTTGTACATCGTGTTAGGAGGACTGAGTGTCGGCGGCGCCGGACTGCTGTTGCTGGGGCTTTCGCACCGGTTGCAGGACCAAACGGCTCGATTCGTCCGGCAATGGGGAGCGAGGCTGATGCTGGTGGGGGCGGGTCTGCAATTGCTTGTCGGGCTTTGGGTCTACATCGCTCAGCCGACAGAGGTCCGCGAATCCCTTGGGACGAGCGGCTGGTTTGTTGCCTTCGCCGTCGCATGGGTTTTGCTGTCCCTTGCGCTGATCGGCACGGGCTACTGGGTCCACGGTCGCGTCAGCGAGCGAGATGTCCGTTGGCCGCTGCTGGGCGCCGGCGTCTGTTTTTCGCATGTGCTGGCCATGGTGCTGGTGCGAGCGACCATTCGGGATCGGTCGCTACTGGTGCACGGTTTTGATGTTTGGGACCGCCAGGTGACAGCCAATTGGACTGTCGTGATCCTGTTTCTTGTTTTGTTCGTCGCCGCGCTGGTGGCGATGGGCTGGCTGATTCGAGTGTTTTCGCAAGCGCGCGGGGTGGAAGGAGAGTATGTCTGAGCAGCAGCGGCCGAAGAGGGATTCGACCGGCGAACCGTCGCAGCCGGGCGGTGCCGATCGGCTCCGCCGCCGGGTCGTCCAAGCGGGGTTAGGGCTGTTCGGCGTCGGTTACGCCGGCGCCATTGCGTACCCGATTTATCGGTATCTGCAGAGTCCGGCCCGTCGGGCGGCCACCGAGTCGGCAGTGACGGAAGTTTCTCTTCCCGACGCGGACAAGCTGGAGCCGGGGTCGGCTCTGATGTTTCTGTTCGGCTCGCGCCCAGCCATGCTCATTCGCCATTTGGACGATACCTGGGTGGCCTTCGACGCCGTGTGCACCCACCTGGGATGCACGGTGAAGTTTGAGCCCAAGAACAACCGAATCTTCTGTGCGTGTCACGGCGGGACCTATGACCCCAAGACCGGGGCAGCCGTGGCAGGCCCTCCTCCGAAAGGGCTGACCGTGTACCGTGTCGAGGTGAAGGATGGTGAGGTCATCGTCTCTCGGAGTTAAT
>JAADHY010000155.1 GCA_013151585.1 Planctomycetota bacterium | reverse complement strand
TGAGCAATTGCACCAGCGGGCTGACGTCCGCACAGAACTCGCCCGCCACTTGCGGCCCGTAGTTGCTCTCGGCGTGCGGCCGGTACACGTACGGATGCAATGCGATGAACGACGGCGTCAAGATCGTCGTGATCGTGCTGTCGGTCTGCTGGTGATACTGCTGATTGATGCGAAGTTTCTCCTCTTCGCTCTTCCGTGAGAAGTCGGGCCGGTCCGGTTGCGAGCCGTCGTGGCAGCCGACGCAGTAGCGATCGAGTACCGGCTGTATTTCGAGTTCGAAATCGAACCCGCGTGGCGGCCCGCGCCACGGTTCGATGTGGTCCGGCGACCCCGCCAGCGCTAGCGTCGCGGTGCTCGGCGGCGTCTCGGTCGGCCGCTCATGGCAGCCGATGCACGTGAACCGCTCGCCGGGCATCGCCGTGTACCAGCTCCGCATCTGCTGCACGGCCTTCCCATCGGCATCGAGCGGCTGTACGGCGATCGGCATGTTGGCCGGCACTTTGAACAGGGCCGAGCCGTCTTCGCGCACCGGCACGGTCCCCAGGATGAATCGCGGTTCCCACGGGCCGTCGACGCCGGGCGTGGCCAGGTGTCCGAACCCGCGACGGATCGTGTGGCGGTAGACGTAGTTGTATGTGAAGAGTCGCAGTTTCTTCACTGTGCCGCGCGGCACGCCACGCATCTGCTCGCCCCGGTACACGTCGACCAGGTAGATCGTGGCCTCCTTCTCGCCGGGTTTCACGCGGTCGGGAATCACCGGCGGCCGCGGCCGGCGCTTGATCGGCTGCGGCTCGAACAGCGAATAGCCCGGCAGACGACACACTTCAACAATGTTGTCAAACACGTCGACCAGGTAGATAGCGTATTCGAGCTGCTGAGGGTGCAGCCGGGCGCTGACGAGGAAGTATTTATCGCTAAGTGGCCACGGGTGAGTGAATTTCGGCCAGTCGTCGCCGTAGAGCACATCGGCCACCGTCCGCTTGACCGGCTTGCTGTAGCCAGGGATCGTTTGGACCGCGCCGGCCGTCTCGCGTGTGCCGCGCGCCGGATCGAACAGCACCAGCCGCCCCGTCTTGTTCGGCCCGTGATGGCCGCAGACCACGCCGATGACCATGGTCGGATGACCGGGAATCGGCCGGGCGTAGAAGATCGAGTTGGGCCAGTAGGAATTGGTGCCGTAGTAGGCCATCTGGCCGGTGCCGTCGGGGTTCATGCGAAACAGCAGCCGGCCGAATTGGTGGCTGACGTTGGCGTATTCGTAGCGCGTGTAGAGCACGCGGCCGTCGTTCAGGACCGCCGGGTGCCAGGCGCTTTCTTGGTCGATGGTGAGCAGCCGGGTGTGCCGGCCGTCGGGGTCGGTGAGGCACAGGCTCGAGACGTACGATTGGCCGTCCTCGCACGGCACGCCGATAAACAGCCGCGTCGAGTTGAAGATGATGCGTCCGTCGGGCAAGTAGCACGGGTCGCCGTTGTCAACGTCCGGGCCGGTGTCGCAAGTGATTTGCCGCAGGCCAGTGCCGTCCAGGTTGATCTCGAATACTTGAAACGCGCCCTTGGGCCCCGGAGCGGTAAACAGCAACCGGTCGGCGTCCCAATGAAGTTCCGGGTGCTGGATCATGTGGCCTTTGGGCGGCTTGTAGATCGTGCGCATCGGCTGGCCCGCTTGACGCCAAGCGAGCGCGACGAGTGCGTCGTCCCAGTGCGGAGCGATGGGCGGGTTCTTTGGCCGGAAGTCGCAGGACCAGTTGACGGTCAAGCCGTAGCGCTGACCCCAGCGCCAGTAGACGTGCTTGTTGTCGTCCGGAGGCAGTTTGCGTTTCAGGACTAGGAGCTCGTCGAAGTCGAGCAGCGGGTTGGCCAGCAGGATCGAGCGGGCCCAGGCGATCATCTGCTCAGCGCGAGCCAGGGCGGTTTTGATCTCCGCCGGCCGGCCGGTTTGCAACGCTTTCAAGACCTGGTCGCGTTGCTGTGCGTAACGTGCGAGCGTACGGTCAAAGCCGTCGGGGAGATGAAAGGTTTCCGGGTATGTCTTCGATAGGTCCTTCACCGCGCGGCGCAGGGCGGCCGGGTTGAACAGCAGCGGCAGCCGGGCGAGCATGTCGCGACGCTGGCGGTCCAGGTCGTACAGTTCCAGCAGCGGCCGCACGTCGTCGGCTGTTCGCACTTTCGCGATGAGCGACTGCACGGCCGCGTTCCACTGATGCGGCAGCTCGGCGGCGATGCGGTAGGCCCAGTCGCGCGGGTCTTCGTCGGCCAGCGGCTGCTCGATCGGAGCGTTTTCCAGCGCGACGATATCTTTGACGATACGCCAGCGCCGGCCGTCCAGCGACAGGCGGATTTCGAACTCAGCGGGCATGCGGTCGCGGTAACGGCCTTCGCGGTCGCGAGCGAAGACGACGCGGCATACCTCGGCCGGCTCAGGCAGCTCGATCTGAGCCCACCCGGTTGGCTCGGCCGCAATCCAACTGTGATCGTTGCCGTAGCGGCCGTCGTTCAAGTGCTCGATCTTGTGGATGGCGTAGCCGGTGATGCAAGATGAGGCGGTTGCTTTGGCCCCGCGTGCTGCAGCCGCCAAGTTCTCTTTCTTGTCCGGCCCGTAGACTTCCAGCTCGTCGATGCACGGCTGCGCGCCGCCGGCGGTCCGCTTGATCACGATGCGAACGAACCGCGTCCGCTGAGCCGGGAAGTCGAGCACGACCGGCTTGTTCGGATACAGCGGCATGGCCTCGCGCTGAACGATTTCGGTGTTCCGCACGCGGGCGACCACTTGCCAGTCCTTGCCGTCGAGCGAGACGTGGACCTCGAACGCGACCGGCACCCGGTCTTGATACCGGCCTTCGCGATCCCGTGAGAACACAACGCGGTCAATGGTCGCCGGTTCGGGCAGCTCGATCTGAGCCCAACCGCTCTTCTGCGCGGCGATCCAACTGTGCCGGTTGCCGTAGCGGCCGTCGTTCAGATGTTCGATCCGGTGAATGGCATAGCCGGGCAAGCAAGATGATGCAGTCGCCTTGGCGCCGCGCTTCGCCAGGGCCAGGTTGTCGTCGCTGTCGGGACCGTAGATTTCGAGCTCATCGACACACGGCTCGCCACGCGAGCTGCCGAGGATAACGAACCGCACCAACTTCGCGCGCACCGGCTCGAACGCCACCACGTTCGGCTTCGCCGGATGAACAGACAACCCCGTCGGACGGCATTCGTTGTCGGCCGCCACTGCGGTCGAGGCCAGCAACAGTCCCGTCGAACCCAGAACGGCCGCCATGGCGGTGGCAAACCAGCCTCTGCACATTGCGACTCGTGCAGTCGCTGTCTCGAGCGAGTCAGCAGGTCTTTTCCCCATCACTGCTCTCCCGTCGCATCCGGCACTAGAAAGCCCAGGTGCAGCTCCGCGTGCCGCAACGTCAGTTGGATCCGGTCTTCTTCGGAAATCGTCCCAAATGCGGGGCTGTGAAACTTGGCCGGTTCGCCAGCCTGAAGCCGTGCGATGGCTCGTTTCAGTCGTTCGGCCGCCTCTTCGGTCGGCATGTCGTCAATGCCGTACGTGCCGCCTTCGACGCCCGGGATGCTGAATCCCGGTTGCATGCCGCGGCGGAGCATCCTCTTGAAAAACCGGCGTGCCATGAATCGCACAAACCAGGGCGGTTTCGCCATCGGATAGCCGTCGTAACCGTATTCGATCCAAGCGGCGATGTGGCCCAAGATTTGGCCCGCCGTCCAGTTGCCGACCGCACGGAGCCGGCCCGCCCGGTCTGCTTCAACCAAACGATCCACTTCCGCGAGCAACTCCTCCAGCGTCTCAAACCGCAGCTCACGGCGTTCAGCTTGGGATTGCTTTGTCATTGCGCCAGTGGCCTCCGTTTACTGCACTTCCGGCATTGGAACACGCTCGCCGCGCAATTGACGCGACTGCATCTCTGGATCGTAAACGCCGTAGAAGATTGCATTCAGGTCGATCCAGGCGGCGACGCGGCGCAGCTCTGAACGGCTCAGACGCACGCCTTCGTGGCCAGCTTGCAGCAGGCGGATCAGTCGGCTGCCGCGAGCACTGTAGCGGCCGCCCGGTGGGGTGATCTGAATTTGGTTCCGCTGCGGGAACCGCGGCACCAGCAGCTCCTTGTGCGTGGCTGGCTTGCCGTCAGCGCCGGTACGACCGGGCGGCCCGACGCACAGAGACCAGTATGAACGCGTGAAGCCGTTGCAGGGCGTGGCGGTCAGGTCGATGCCGCCCTCAGTCTTTTCGCCGCCATGACAACGGACGCAATGGCGATCGAGCACCGGCTGGACCACTTCGACGAATGAAAACGGCCGGCCGCCCAGTTCGCCCGGATCGATGCGCGACGGCGGCCGCTTCAGGGCCAGCAGACCTGTCGGCGGCGGTGACGGCTTGCTGCCCACATGGCAGCCCAGGCACGCGATCCGTTCGCCCGGTTGCACATAAGTCAGCGAGCGCATGGTCTGCACCGCCATCCCATCTTCATCCAATGCTTGAAACAAGATCGGCTTGCCGGCCGGTACGAGGAACCGGGCGGAGCCGTCTGGCTCGACCGGCACCGTGCCGAGGATCGCACGGGCGTTCTCCTCACCGGCAACGCCGATCCGCGGCTGGTTGGCCAGGTTTGTTGTCTTGGGAAAGAGCTGCACGATGCGGATGGCCCGAATCGTACCACGCAGCACATCGCCCAGCCCTTGATACACGTCGCAGACGATCATCTCACCGGTGGCCACGTCTGCGGTCGCGTCATTCGCGTCTGCCGATTTGCTCTGCGTGGCTGCTGCAAGCTCGGTCAATGCCCGGTCGGGCAGCACGGGCGGTCTGGGCCGCGGTGCAAGCGGCGTCGGATTGGTGCTCGAGATGTCCGGATCGCGATAGAGTAGCTCGCGGTTGCCGGCCGCGTCGACCAGGTAAATGCCGAGAGCATTGTCCGGGTTCCGATCGCCGCGGTTTTGCTCTCCTTCGAAACGCAAGCGATAAGGGCTGTAGGCCACGAGGAAGTATTCCTCCGACAGCGGCCACGGCGATTCGTAGTACTCGCGAATGTCGCGGCTTTCTGCCTCAGGGTACGGCAGCGGTGTGATCCGCTTCACGGCCGCCGGGTTATTCGCTCCTTTGGCCGGATCGAGCACGCAGACCGGACCGGCCGTGATCGCATGGTGGGCCGAAGCGATAAACACGATCTTGTTCGATCCGGGTATCGGCTTCGCTTGGAACGTGCAGTGCGGTGCGGGCAACGCGTTGCCCCAGACGGCGACCGGGTCGGTCCCGTCGGGCCGGCAGGACCAGAGGTTCTGGTGTGTGACGGCGTCGCGGTCGATGTAGTCCCAGCGCGCGTAGTAAACCCGCCCGTCCCAGCCGACCGCCGGGAACCATTCGTTGACGTCGTTGAACGACAGCGGCCGGACGCGGCTGCCGTCGGCCCGCATGCGGTGCAGCGTGTAGGCGTGCCAGCGACGGCTGAACTGCGGCCCGAAACAGCGCGAATAGCCACGCCGGCGGGTCGAGCAGAACACAATGTCGCCGTTGGGCAGGTATTCGGCCATCAAGTCGTCGTACGGTCCGGAGGTCAGTTGCTTCAGCCCGCTGCCATCAACGTTGATTTCGTAGAGATGAAAGTACCGCTCGTCCGGGCCTTGCTCATTGACCGGAAGCTCATTCGGATCGGGCGGCTCGTCCGAGCATTCGACAAACGCGAACAGGATTCGGCGGCCGTCGTAGGAGAGCCGCGGCTCCAGTACGCAGCCGGGCGGCAGTTGGCCCTGCAGGACGTCGCGGACCGCCAGCGACCAACCGGGCCGGTCGACGATGAATAGCCCGCCGCCCGGCCGTTGTCGCCAGCCGAAGTACTGACCGACCAAGTGGCTGTACGAGGGCGGTTTGCGCTTGCAGATCAATATCGGGCCGAAATTCAACAGCGGGTTGGCCAACGCGATGCGGCGTTTCAGGCAGCGCACCGCCAGCCATATCGAACCGGCGTCGCACCCGGAGGCACGGTCGATGGCGCCCGCCAATTCTTCGAGTTCCTTGTCCAACGCCCTGGGAAACCGCGCTATGGCGTAGTCCAACGTTGTGGCACGGTCTCCCGACCGTGCCCCTTTGCTGACCGTAGGTCTCCGGGCTGTTTGTTTCTGGAGACCTTCGGTCGGCTTTTCGGCGGGGTCAGGAGACCCGCGCCGAACGCGCGACTTCGAAAACCGTTGAGAGTCAAGTGAGCGCAGGTCAGTGAGCAATCGGCGTGCGGCATCCAATTGCCGCTTGGCTGCCGCCAAGTACGCTGACGGCGAGCCATCAATGCGATCCTGCCGGCGCCAGTCGTCCTGGATCATCGCCCAAAGCGCGATCGGCAGCGGATTGCCGAGTAACCCTGCCGGATTACGCGTTACCCGTCTTGCGTCGTCAGCACCAGCGAGGAGCGACTTGGGTCGCGGAGCGACCGTCTGCGGGTAAGGTTGGGTCTGAACGATGCCCAGACGCCTCTCGATCAGCATGAACCCTTTTGACCACGAGCCGCCGTACTCCCGTGACCAGAATCCGGCCTCGAGTTGGTTCGAGCGTGTCGGCCACTTGATGCGACCAGTACGCTCTTGTCGGCGGTTCAGAGACACACTCACATGCAAAACTCCGCGCTTGTCGCACACCACGCGGAACAACCATGACCGATTGCCTTTCTCTGGGTCGGTGGCGATGACTAGGCCGTGGTCATCGCGTGCGTTGGCCACGACGAACAGAGGCAACGCGTCACAATCGGTCAGCTCGATCGACTCGCCGCGCCGGACCGGACGCACCAGCAGCAGCCGCTTAGGGCTGAAGGCGTAGACGGTCGGCAGGCCGCCGCCGTCACTATCACCCTCGGTCGTACCCGACGTTTCCATTTCGTACCACCACCCGCCAACCCCTTGACGATGGGAGTCAAAAACGGCTGACGCTTGAAACCGCTCTTTCGCTCCGTCCAGGTACTCGATCACCGGGTCCCAGCCAGTCGTGTCGCAATAGATATGCCCGCGTTTGTGGATGATGAAGCGGATCGCGTCGCCGGCTTGCACATCGAGCACCAGTCGTTGCGGTTCGGCCCCGTGTGCGTCTTTGCCATCGATTTCCGCGCGCCACACCTCCCGTTCGTTGTGCCGAATGATGGCCACGATTCCGTCGCCGTCCAGATGGCGTTTGAAGACACGGCCGGTGATGCGCACTCGCCCGTCGCGCGGAACCGCGAACCGCCGCACGCTGGGCGTGTTCCGGCCCGGATGATGCCAATCCTTTCCGACACGTGTCCAATCCGGCCCGGTCCAGAACGTCGATCCGTACCAAACCATGTTGCGATATCCCAGCAACCGGTACGGGCCCTCGGGTGGCAGCCCGGAATCGAGCGTTTTGGTGAAAATCACGGTCGCCGGCAGACTTGTTTTCGGTTGGCTCTTTGTCTGAGCCTCGTCGCCGGAGCACGCTGCAGTCACACACGCTCCGGCCGTAATCGCAACAACCAGTGAACTCATGAGTCGCCATCGCACCGGTGACGTCCTCCGGCAAGTGCCCGCTCAACCGGCCCCGCTCGAGCATCACGTCCTGTTGCGGGCTTTATCCGTTTTTCGTGCGTCCGCAGTATCTGGCGGAGCGTGCCCGCCACAAGATATTCTGTTCTGGCGAGCAGTGCCCACCCTACGTCATGGATTCGCAATTCACCTGATTGGGAATTCCTTGGTTTAACAGGGCCCGCCGACACGCGATCGCGCCTTTGACCCGCATGTCCAACAGCCCTTCCTCGCTGTAAAACGCCGAGTGAGGATTGATCAACACTCGATGATACGCAGGATGCTCGGGGTCACGCCAGGCGGCGATGAGCGGATCGTTGTCCGACGGCGGTTCTTGCTCCAAAACGTCGATGCCTGCGCCCGCCAAGCGTCCCGACCGGATTGCTGCGGGGATCGCTCGGGTGTCGACCACTGCTCCGCGAGCCGTGTTGATCAAGTACGCGCCCTGCGGCAGTTTGTCGATCGCCGCCGCATCGATCATGTGATGCGTCTCGTCGGTCAGTGGGCAATGAATCGTCAAGACAAAACTCTGTTCCAGTAACTCGTACAGCGTTTCCACGCGCCGGATGCCCAAGGCTTTGTCGTACCCGTCCGGCTTGTACGGATCATAAAAGGCGACATCCATGCCGAGCGCTTTGCCGCGCAAAGCGACGGCCGTGCCGATCCGTCCGAGCCCGACGATGCCGAGCACGCGGCCACGCAGCCGTCTGAGCGGCACGACTTGATGATGGTTCCATTCCCCCAGGCGGTCGCGCAGGCGAGAATTCGCCAGTGCGATGCCGCGAGTCAACGCCAGCGTCATGCCAATGGCCGAATCGGCCACTTCTTCACTCCCATAGTCCGGCACGTTGGCCACCGGGATGCCGCACTCGCCAGCGAAGACATGATCCACGTTGTCGTAGCCAACGCCCCCCCGAACGATCAGCTTGCATCGCTTCAGCCGGCTGATTGTTTTTCGCGTCAGCGCGAGTTTGTGATACAAGATGATCGCGTCCGCGTCTTCGATCCGTCCGACCAGATCGTCTTCTTTGTCGGCATCCAGCGCCTCGACGCGGGCGATCTCGGCCAGTACTTGCTTTTCCGGCTCCAGTTCATCAGCGATGTAGTCCGTGATGACAACTCGATACGTCTGCGTCATTCCGCTCGTCCTAATGTTCCCCGATAATTTAGAGTCGCGTCATTGCGTTGCGCATGTGTTGTTGCATGGCTTCCGCCGCGCGCTGGCCGTCGCCGGCTCGCACCGCTTCTAGTATCGCCTCGTGCTCCGAGACGGCCAATTGCCGGTATTCGACCTTGTTACGGTAAAGGTGCTGCAATTCCTGCAGCAGATCGGTAATCGAAGCCATGAAAATACGGAAGATCGAATTGCCCGTGCTGCGTGCCAACTCCATGTGGAAAGCCATGTCATGCCGGATGTAGGCCCGCCGGTGGCGCACGTTTTTCCGCATCCCTTCCAGCGACTGCTGCAACACATGAAAGTTCTCGTCGGTTCGGCTGACGGCGGCCAATTGGGCGATGCTGGCTTCCAGGTGGAGGCGAGCCTCGAACAGGTGTCTGAGGTCGATGTCGGTCTGGATGCGCAAGAGCGGCGAGAGCATGCCAAAGAGCGACGCCAAATCCAGCCGCTTGACGAAAATGCCCTTGCCGTGTCGGACCTCGACGATGCCCAGCCCTTTGAGCACGCACAACGCTTCGCGAAGCGGAAGTCGGCTGGCGCCGACCATCTCGACCAGTCGCCGTTCGGACGGCAGCCGGTCGCCTGCCCGAAGGCCGTTTGCCGCGATGTACTGGATCAGGGCATGGGCGATCGCGTCGACGACGGTTTCGCGTCGAGCAATCGGTAGCGGTTCTGCAACAGGCACGTCGATGTTCCTCGTGCAATCAGTTGGTCTTATATACTGATATGACCAGTCGGCTCAGAGTCTACCACCGGCGTCGCACGGGTTCAAGCGTCGTTCGCTGGGGGCGAGGTGTCGATGCGGACGGGACAGTGGTATCGCTGCCAGCCGGACTGGTCTTGAGAGCGGCTGCGGTCTTGACAGTCCGAGCGTCGGCTTGCGATAAAAGCGCACATTGATTTGTCTCGGAGCGATCCTCAACGCGTTTGGAATCGGCGACGCGAGTTTTTCCCATGCAATATCCTGTCGGAGTTCGTTCCGCTTGGTGGAAACCGTGCCGGCTGGCGGGGTGGATCGGTCGGCGTCCGGAGCCGGAGGGACGGGTCGAGGCGGGCCACTCGACGGCTCAAATGGCTCCGTCTATGACCCGCGTGCTGTTGTTGGTGTTGGGGGTCGTGTTCGTCGCCGAGTCGGGGATCATGTTGTGGCTGCCTTGGTTGGTCCCACACTATGCGTCGAAACCGGTTCGGGCTGTGGTCGATGCCTCCCTGTTGACGTTGGTGGTCGCACCGATCGTCTGGTACGTGATCATCGGGCCCTTACGGCGCGTCGCGTTGTCCGAGCGGGCGAAGGTGGCTTCGATCGTCCAGACGGCGGTCGACGCGATCGTCACGTTCGGCGAGGACCGGCGGGTGCAGTCGTTTAACCCGGCGGCGGAGCGATTGTTTGGCTGTCCGGGATCGCAGGCGGTGGGCGAACCGGTGGAGCGGTTTCTGCCATCGATCCCGGACGAATGTTGTGGGGCGGGCCGCGTCATGGAAACAACGGCTCGGCGATGGGACGGAAATGAGTTTCCGGCCTTGGTGTCTCTGAGCCGCATCGACTTGAACGACGGACCGCTCTGCACGGCGATCCTGCATGATCTGACCGAGTTGAAGCGGGCCGAAGCGGAGCGGTTGGCGGCGGCGCGGGAGAAAGAAGCGGTACGTGCTCAGCAAATGGCCTTGTTGGCACAGGTCGCGACCGGCGTTGCCCACGAGATTCGGAACCCTTTGACCGCCGTCAAGATGCTGGTCCAGGCTCATCGAGAAGACGCGGGCGAGTCGGGCGCTCTGGCTCATGACCTGCAGTTGGTCGAGCAGGAAATCCGTCGAATGGAGCGGACACTCAAGACTTTCTTGGAGTTTGCTCGCCCGTCTCGCTCTCGCCACGAGCCGGTCAGCCTGAACTCGGTCGTCTACCGGACCATCGCGCTGATTGAAGGCCGGGCGCGCCAGCAGGACGTGAGTATCCATTCCCGGCTGCCCGGTTGCGACGTCCGGTTGCTGGGTGATTGGGAGCGATTGCAGCAATTGTTGCTGAATCTGACGCTGAATAGTTTGGACGTGATGCCCGACGGAGGCGAGCTGGAGATTGCCCTGCGTCAAACCGACGACGAGATCGTGCTGCGTGTGCAGGACACGGGGCCCGGTTTCAGCGAGGAAGTCTTGAAACGGATGTTCGAGCCGTTTTTCACAACGAAGGAAACAGGCGTGGGGCTCGGCCTGGGCATTTGCAAGCGGATTGTGGAGCAACACGGCGGCACGCTAACCGCTGAGAACGTTCCGGAGGGCGGCGGCCGGATGCTCGTCCGTTTCCCCCGGGCGGCGGCCGGCCTGCCTGAGGGGAAGACTCCGCTGCCGATCCCTTTTGAATGATCGGCGGAGCGCCAGCTCGAGGGGCCATCGTCCACGGGCCGAGGGAATCGGCGGACATCAGGAGAATTTGCCATGGCATCGCTGCTCGTGATCGATGACGAGCCGTCCATATTGCACGCGTTTCGTCGCGTTTTCGACCAGCCGGAGATCACCGTCTGCACGGCCAGCACCGGCCGGGAAGGCATTGAGCTGTTCCAGCGGCACCGGCCGGATGCCGTGATCCTGGACGTCAGGCTGCCGGACATGTCCGGAATGGACGTTTTTCAAACGTGCCGCGCCATCGATCCGAAAGTGCCGGTGATCCTCATCACAGGGCACGGGTCCGCGGAGATGGCCATCACGGCGATGCAGCAGGGGGCTTTCGACTATCTGTTCAAACCGCTGGAACTGGACGAAGTGCGGCAGTTGGTGGATCGCGCTTTGAAGGTCCGGCGGGCGATGAGCGTGCCGGCGCTGACGGCCGAGGAGACGGTGGACGGCGAAGATGGGGCGGATTTGCTGATTGGTCGCTGTCCCGCGATGCTGCAGGTCTATCGAGACATCGGCCGTGTGGCCGCTCAGGACGTGACGGTCTTGATTCGCGGCGAAAGCGGCACGGGCAAAGAGCTGGTCGCCCGAGCGATCTACCACCACAGTCACCGCGCCGACGGGCCTTTCCTGGCAGTGAACTGCGCAGCCATCCCCGAAGGGCTGCTGGAAAGCGAACTCTTCGGGCACGAACGCGGGGCATTTACCGGCGCCGATCACCGGCGGATCGGCAAGGTCGAACAATGTCGAGGAGGCACGCTTTTCTTGGATGAGATTGGTGACATGCCGCCGCTGCTGCAGGCGAAGCTGCTCCGGTTCCTGCAAGAGCAAGAGTTCCAGCGTGTCGGCGGTAACGAAACCTTGAAAGCCGATGTGCGTGTGCTGGCCGCGACGAATCGCAATCTGGAGCAGATGGTCGAAGACGGACTGTTTCGTAAAGACCTGTATTATCGTCTGAGCGTTTACACCATCACCCTGCCGCCGCTCCGTGAACGAGCCGACGATATCAACCTTTTGGTGGAGCACATGGTCAAACGGTTCAGCCGGGAACTGAAAACAAAGGCGACGCTTGTTCCAGCGGATACGATGAATCTGCTGCGGGCCTATTCGTGGCCTGGAAATGTGCGGGAACTGGAAAGCGTCCTGAAGCAGGCTTTGTTGACAAGTTCGGGTCACGTGTTGTTGCCAGAATTTCTGCCCGAGCAGCTCCGAGGGCAATGGGCCGCTCAAGAGACCTTCCCCGACCTGAAAGCCTTCCTGATGGACCGTATCCGGCGCGGATGCACAGACCTTTACGCACTGACGATCGCCGCTGTGGACCGCCAGATCATCTCGACCGTTCTTGAGCACACTCGGGGAAACAAGCTGCAAAGCGCACGGCTTCTGGGTATCACCCGAACCACTCTGCGAAAAAAAATGCGAGCTTTGGGGCTGGAAGCGGGCGGGACGACCGCCGAACAAGACCTCGATTGGCCGGACTCTGATCATCCTGTGGACAGTCCGTGACCACACACTGTTAAGCTTCCGTGAAGTTCAGGCGGGTGGTGCGTCGTTAAGGTCTTTGCCAGAAGCGTCTTCCGGTCATTCGACCTCGCCCTTCGCGCATGTCTTGTCGGGCTTGGTACGGCGGTTGCACAGAATGCGGAGCCAGACTCGTAACGGCTCCCGCTGGCCTTGGAGGCCGACAGTCGCGGGATCGAAAAAAGGAATCGTCGGTTTCATTTCCGAGACGCCCATCGGATATCTCGTCCGTTCGAGACGGGGGACTCAGGCTGACCTCGGTGTTGCAAAACGCTACGCGAGGTGTGGCGCAATACAGCATTGTCAGAAAACAGCGAGATCAAGTCGTTTGCCTGTCAGCGTGAAAGCGGGATGGTGCGGCGTCCCACAGCCTTTTCGTCTGCCAGCGAAATGAAGAAATGGGAGAGTCTCGGGCGTGAATATAGGGTTTTCGCCGGAGCGGGCCAAAGATCGGGTCGAGCAGTGAAATGAAAATATAGGTTCCGTTCTTATTTGGAGACTTTGAAGATGTTGTTGTATCCGTGGCTGCGTCAGTTCAAGCAAACCCTTCGTCATCGCGGGCTGAGATCATCCAGACCGGCGCGTCGGCGCCGCCGTCGGGTGACGTCGAGTTCGGAGCGTTTGGAGGATCGCACCCTGTTAAGCGTCACCAGCACATTCAACCCGGTGCCGGCTGAGCTGACGATTACCAGTGATGCGGCTGATCCCATCGTGGTCGCGGTCAACTCCGGCGAGGTCACGGTCAACGGCCAACCGACGGGGGTGCAGGCCGCGGATGTCCGTGAGCTTCAAGTCGAGGGCGGTCCCGGCGCGAACAACATCGACTTGTCCGCCGTGACTCCGGCGGACTTCCCGAACCTTCACAGTGTGGAAGTCCACGGTCGGGGCGGGAACGACACGGTTGTCGGCACCGCTCTTGATGATTCCCTCTTCGGCGAAGAGGGCGACGATGAGCTGTGGGGCGGTGCGGGGAACGATACCCTCACGGCCGGCCTCGGAGATGATGAGCTGCACGGCGAAGATGGAGTGGACCTGCTCGACGCCGGCTTGGGTGATGACACCGCCGACG
>JAADHY010000440.1:7645-10754 GCA_013151585.1 Planctomycetota bacterium | reverse complement strand
GGCCTGTTCTTAGCTTTGAGCGCCCCGATCTGTTGCTGAACATCCCGGACGACGCGCCGGAAGACGGAAAGGGCCCAACTGGGATCGCTGTCGATCCGTTCCCAGGCCGTCTGCCATCTGCGCTCGTCAAAGCGACCGCCGAACAGCAGCCATGCACTGACTGCCGCGGCAATCAATAGGAACGCCAAAGTTGCTGCGACGATCCACGGACTCACGACTGACGCCCTCGTTCATCCGAATGGTTTATGAAAAAAGTGCGGCCTCCTGGCTGAGACCTCGAACGATGCCAGCCAGATTCCCCCAACACAGCCCTCACGTGGAAATCGGATCGCGAAGCCGATCACACTCCCCCGAAACATCAGCAAGAGAATCGCTCACGCGGCCGTCGGCTGCGCTCCGAACGAGCCACTCGAGCACCACACATCGTCGGACGCTTGTCGATGCAACAATCGCAAGAACCGCTCGCCTCGCGGTCGCATTCGGGCACATCCTTTGCGCAAGCACAGCATCGATCGCGGTCGCGCGACAGCTTGCCCCCTAAGTCCGACAGAATCTCATTCCGGCCGTTCTGACTCCGTCAGCTTCCCGGTGTCGGTCAAGTCTGACTCGGAAAGGGCCGCATCGGCCCACACTAATCGCAAGCGATTTTCAGCTCGCAACACCGAAAGAATGCGTTCTTCCAACAGCGGTGGTTCGTCGAGAAGAAGTCGAGCAATCTCTGTTCGCAACAGACGGTCGATGGCCTGCTGTAACGGGCGAGCGCCATACTGCCGGCTGAAGCCGGTTTCAAGGAGCAGGTCATAGACATCGTCTGCCAGATCAAGTCGAACCTTGTGCGGTTCGAGTTGCTGTTGGAGCTTCGCGATGAACTTGTCGACAATCTCACGGCAAGTAGTTTTATCCAGAGCGTGAAAGACGTGGATTCCCGTCAGCCGCCCCAGAAACTCCGGGGCAAAATGCTCCCGGATCGCTGCTTCGACACTATCGCTGAGCTGGTCGGCCGCGTCCGGTCGCGGCTGGAGGCCGAAGACGCCTCGGTCCTGGTCCGCGCCTTCTTCCGCTCCCAAGTTACTGGTCATGATGATGATCGCGTTGCGGAAGTCTGCTACTCGGCCCTTCGTATCGGTCAGCCGCCCGTCGTCGAAGACCTGAAGGAACACGTTCATCACGTTAGGGTGAGCCTTTTCGATCTCATCCAGCAGGACAATGCAAAAGGGCTGTTCGCGGACCGCATCGACTAGCAAGGCTCCCTCATCATGACCCACGTATCCCGGCGGCGCTCCGACCAATCGCGATACCGAATGCGGTTCCATGTATTCCGACATGTCGAATCGCACCAGCGTGCCTTCGTCTCCGAAAAGCTGTTCGGCCAGCGCCCGGGCCAATTCCGTCTTACCGACGCCCGTTGGACCGGCAAACAGGAACACGCCGTTGGGGCGATCAGGATTCGACAGTCCCAGCCGCGCCATCTGGACGGCTTGGGCCACGGCCTGCACGACGTGATCTTGCCCCCTGACCCGCTGTCGAAGCCGTTCAGCCAAACTCTTCAAGCGTTCCCGTTCGCTTTCGCTGATCTGTTCGACTGGAATTCCCTTCCAGGCCGCAATGGTGGCGGCGATGTGTTGCCGCCCGATTTCGATACGGCTTTCGACAGCATCCTCACCGTTGAAACTCAGTGTGCAGATTCGAGCCTGAGCGGCCGCCTGGTCGAGGGCGTCGCGGGCTTTGTCCGGAAGACGCCGGTCCGGGATGTACTGCACGGTGAGCTGGACCGCCGCCTCCAGCGCCTCCGGCAGAAAGATCACGTTGTGGTGCGCCTCGTACGACTCCCGCAGTCCTTGCAGAATTTCAAAAGTCTGTTCCGGCGTGGGTTCTTCCACGTGAATCGGATGGAACCGTCGCTCCAGAGCCGGATCGCTTTCGATGTACTTGCGATACTCTTCCGGGGTCGTCGCACCGATCAGCCGCAGGCGACCGCGAGCCAGTGCCGGTTTCATGATGTCGGCTGCATCCATCGCGCCTCCGGTGGCTCCGGCGCCGATCACCGTGTGGATTTCATCGATGAACAAGATGACGTCGGGATTCTGTTCCGCTTCCCGCAGAACGCCGTTGAGCCGTTCCTCGAAGTCGCCCCGATAGCGCGTGCCCGCCAAAAGTTGAGGAATCGACAGCTCCACCAGCCGCTTCTTGCGGATAGTCGGCGGCGCCGTCGGCTGCAACGAGTGGATGGCCACCGCCTCCACGATCGCCGTCTTGCCGACGCCGGGATCCCCAACCAGCACCGGATTATTCTTTTGTTTGCGAGCTAGAACTTGCAGGACGGTCAGGATTTCCTTCCGACGGCCGATCACGGGGCCGATTTGGTTTCGTCGCGCCAACTCCGTGTAATCGATGGCGAACGTATCGAGCAGACTCTTCTGCGCCGCCGGCGTCGTGGCAGCCCCCGGATGGGCGACGACCCTTTCGGGCGTGGCGGTCTTCAGACGCTGATAACAGGACTGGGCGAGCCGCTGCGCGCTGGAACCCATCTGACGGAGAAGGCCATCAATTTCCGGATCGACGTGTTCCGCCAGTTGCAGCAACAAGTCGCCGGGGGCGGGATGCTGACGGCCGGAGGCCTCAGCCCTCCGGCGGGCCTGCTTGAAGTGATAGAAACATTCGCTCGCAATCTTCACATCGGAGCCGACTACCGGCTTCAGAAGGGCTGCTTTGCTTGCCGCGTACGACCGCAGCTCTTCCAAGAGGGCCGGACGTCGGACACTCTGATCGGCGAACGTGCTTTCGACAATCGAGTCCGCTACGCGGCACAAGGCACACCACAGCACCTCGGGCATCACGTGGCGGCGACAGAACCGAGTCGCCTCTTCCGAGCTGAGCCGCATCACGTCTGACAGTCCGCTAGTCGATCTCATGGGCCTCTTCCACCATGTAGGCGCGTCCGTTTCTCCTGTGACTGTTTGCCCTTCGGAAAGCCGACTGTAGGCGTTCCCCCTGGTCTCGCCCTTTCTTGCGATTACGACGATCCCACTGGCCGCGTGTCACTCCCGAAGTCAAACAGTCGAAGGACTTTCGAGGCCCGCAACGATTAACCTCGAGCAATCGACTCGCG
>JAADHY010000440.1:0-7631 GCA_013151585.1 Planctomycetota bacterium | reverse complement strand
CCGCCAGTCCTCGGACCGCAATTGGACGCGGCTCTCGAAGAACTCCGGTTCGATCCCCCGGTCCAAAGCGTACGCCACCAGACCACGCAATTCCGCCCGAAAAACCGGCTGGCTGATTCCAAGGCGATGGGCCCACTCTTTTTTCGGAAGCCGCGTCGCTGTGTCGCAAAACTCGCTGAGAATCCGCGCTTGGTTCCCGCGCGCCTGCTGCCGCAACGTCTCGATTAGTTCATGCAGAACCTGACCTCGAACGGCCGCAGTGTCGGGTGGCGGAGCGAAAGGAGGTAGCTCGTCCGGGCCGAGCTGCTGCGGCCCGTAATCCGCCAGCGCCACTGTCCGTTCGATGTAGTTTTTCAGCCCGCGAACGTTGTCTGGCCAGGTGTAGCGACTCAAATGCTGAAGTCCGTCAAAGGTCAATTCGACGCTCTTGCCCATTCTCTCGTTAAACTGTCTCAGAAACGTTTCGGCGAGCGGCGGAATGTCTTCCAGTCGCTCCCGCAAAGGGGGGATGACAATGGGGATCACGCTGATGCGATCGTAAAGGTCTTGTCGGAAGCGACCGGCACGCACCTCTTGGGCCAAATCGCGATTCGTCGCCGAAACCAAGCGAATATCCACCGATCGGATGGCATTCTCGCCCAGTCGCCGAAACTCCCCGTGCTCCAACACTCGCAGCAACTTCGCTTGAATCGCTGCTGGGATCTCGCCGATCTCGTCGAGAAACAGCGTTCCGCCGTCGGCTTCCTCGATCAACCCCGTCCGGTCCGCCGCCCCTGTGAAGGCATGCTCGGAATGACCAAACAGCTCACCTTCGACCAGGCTTTCCGGGTACTCCACGATGCTGACACCGACCAGCGGTTTATCGCAGCCCAAGCTGGCTGCATGAATCGCCTCAGCGGCGATCTGCTTGCCCGTCCCCGGTTCTCCCATCAGCAGCACCGGACTCGGCACCCGCGCCACTCGAGCCAAAACCTGGCAAACGTCGCGCATCTTGGCGCTGCGAAAGACGAACCGTGAGGCCACCATGCGGTAGACATCCTCATTGTCGGGGCGCACACACAGCCGAAGCGATTCCGAAAGCTGGTCGACTTGACGTTCCCGTCCCCTCTGTTTCTGGAAAACGCGGTACAGTTCTAGCAGATGAGCGACCACCGCCATGCATCGGGCAGCCAGCTCATGTCTCAGGGTCGAAGAGGCTAGATCAAGGTAGAAGAGCCAAGTCGCGCCATCCACATCCGCTCGGCCGATTACAACGCGACGGCCAGAATTCTCGCCGGTGACATCCCGTACCACCGGCGTCTGCACACCAACCTTCGGCGGCACCTCGTTGAACCAACGCACCAGCCGTTCGATCTCGCCCGCGGATAGCCCGCAGGCGGCCAACTCTCGGCAGCCGCCTTTCGGCGATCCCTCGCGGGTAAAAGCGAGCAGTAGATGGTCGGCCGCGGCATGGCGCACGAGCTGTTGCAGAATGACCTCCGCCGCTTCCCGCTCGTCCTTCGCGGCCCGCATCTGGTCGAATCCTTCCGCCCACAGAGCCAGTCGATCCCACTGCACAGGGAGCTCATCTCTTCCGCGCACGTAAGACGTCCGCAACTCCACGGTGCGAACGTTTTCCTCTTCATCCGCCGGTGCTTCTGAGCCCTCGATCGCCTGGACGACGAGCACCGTGTAGCCCAAGCGGATCCGATCTCCTGGGCAAAGGCCCCGCTCTTCCGTAAGTTTCTCTCCATTCAAGAGGAGCGGGGCGGCTGACGGCGTTGGCACAAGCAGAAGATGGCCGTCACGAAGTCTGAGACGAGCGGCCGCTCCAGGATCGCGCGACACGGTTGGGTCGACAAGCACCAGCTCGTGCGGGTTTGTGGAACGACGGAGCACAACGTCCTGTTGCGACGTTACCGGAACGAGAATTCGCTCCGTCGTCAAAAAAAGGCGCACCCGAGCAGACTGGTGCATGAACTGCCCCTCCGGATCTATTTCCGCCCCCAGTGTGAACCCGAAGCTACCACGTCCCTGTTCGCAAATCAAGCGCACAATCGAGGGCGATGGAACCCCGGTTTGAAACTTCCTCGGCTACCTCCATTGCAACTGGCAGTACGTCCTTTGGTGGCATCGGCGCCGTCAAACCAGCGGTTGAAGAGCTTTTCAGTAACCGATCGTGAGATGACTTGTCTCACGTTGATCGGCGACAAGCGTCACGTGGCCGCGGCAGAAGCTGCCAGCTTCTGCCAAACGTCCGGCGGCTACTCCTCCTGGAAGACCAATGCTCGCACGACTGAAGACGACGCTGTGTCACCGATGCGGACGGCATCAACCACGGTGCTGCTCTGTTCCTTAACCAGTGAACGGCAATGCTTTTCGAAACCGGCCTCGGAAGGCAAGAAGGTGACACCATCGCGAGCAGACAACCGCGAGCACACAACGATTACGACGTGAGCTTAGAAACAGCCTGCATCACGCCAAGCACGATCGGCAACACGAACAGATAGACCGAGGTGACGGTAATCGCGCCGAATAGACCCAGCTTCAGAGCGAGAGCCCACGGCAATGCGGACCTCTCGCGCGAGGCGATGATCCGAGCACGATGATGCGCCTGTCGCGATGGCCGACAGGTCATCGTCGGCTGGCATCTGCGGACGCGACGAGCGCTGTTGGCACGGGACAACGTTTGGGGCTGCATCGTAAATCCTCCTGGTTCGGTTCGCGGCAATGGGAACTGATAGCACTGGGGCTTCTCCCAAGGCACGAACTGTGCCAGCAGCAGACGCCAGATCCGGGAACGAGCGTATCCCGAGCGCCAGACGGATGTTAGAGCTTGCGGGAAGCGAGAAGCGGCAACACGGCGAGCAAAGGGAAACCGAAAGAACGGAAAAAAGAGTCGCAAGAATCGAAAACAAATCCTTGCGACTGGCGTTGCCACGGACCTTCGCAGACCGGTCAGGGCGAACCGCCAAAGCAGCTATGCGCTAGGTCAACAGAGGAAGAGATCAGAGGAACAGGCCAGTTGTTTCATCAACCCAGCCTCGCTCTCACGGGGCCCCGGCCATCCACCCTACACGGGCTCGATCCGGAGCGAGACATGGGAGTCACCGACGGTGACGCGTTTGGATGCCTCAGGGGGAGAAGGCCGGTTTTCCAGACGGTTGGCGAGCGTTTCGCTCCGGATGTACTGTTCCCACTCGGCGATGGCCGTCCGGACCTCGTCGCTGTCCGTGTGCCAATAGACCAGAATGCGGTCCTCGATTTCCAGATTCTTCTCTTTGCGGAGCTGCTGCACGTGGCGCACGAAGTCGCGCGCCATGCCTTCCCGTTTCAGTTCCGGTGAGATCGCCGTCGAAAGGGCCACTTGAAGATTCCGGTCCGACGCGCAGAGCCAGTCTTGCGCCTGTCGGGTCTCGATCAGTACGTCTTCGGGGAGCAAGACGACCGTTTGGCCGCCAATCTCCAATTCGACCGACTCACCTTGTCTTAGGAGGGCCAGTCGGTTCGCATCGACCTTCGGCAACTCCTCACGAATCGTGCCGAGCAACTTGCCGTATTTCGGGCCGAGCGTTTTCAGGTTCGGTTTGTAAACGTAATGGACGAGCTCGTCTAAGTTGTCACACGGTGTGATTCGCTTGACGTTCAGTTCGTCCCGGACGAGATCACCGAGCCGGATGATGGCGTCACGTTCGGCGGGATCGGGCGTGGCGAACCGCAGTTCGGGCAGCGGCTGACGCACACGCAAGTTGGCCGCGTCGCGCAGTTTATGTCCCAGCCGCACGACCCGCTGGGCCGCCGCCATTTCGGCGTTCAGCTTGGGATCGAGCAGCGCCGAATCCACCTCTGGGTAGTCGCAAAGATGCACGCTTTCCGGAGCTGACTCGTCCCAGCTTCGGACCAGGTTCTGATACATCCGCTCGGTCAGGAACGGCAGACAGGGAGCCAGCAGCTTCACCAGAGTCACCAGCACGTCGTAGAGGGTCTGATAGGCGGCCAGTTTGTCCCGATCGGCGGCGTCGCGGGACCGCCAGAACCGCCGGCGATTCCGTCGGATGTACCAGTTTGACAAGTCATCGATAAACTCACTGGCGGCCCGGCAGAATTCGGCCACGTTGTAGTCCTCGAACTCGCGCCGCGCCGTCTGGATCAGCGCCTGCAAGTTCGACAGAATCCAACGATCGATTTCTTGCCGCTCTGCGACAGGGACGCGCGGCTGGCGCGGATCGAACTCATCCAGCCGCGCATAATTGACCAGGAACGCGTACGAGTTCCACAGTGGGATCAAAACCTGACGCCGCACCTCATCCGACGGTCTGCTGGTGACCCGACACGTCGGCAAACCCTCTTCGGTCTCGGTGATTGTTCCGTCCGGTGTCTCCAAGGCGACTGGCTGGTCCGGATGCCGCGTCCCGAATCGCAAGTCGACGGCCGGGTTCTGAGCCAAATACATCCACCGCATGGTGTCGACGCCGAGTTGTTCAGCCGCTTCTTCAAACCAGATGGCCGTGCCGTCCGACTTGTGCATCGGCTTGCCTTCTTCGTTCATCACAAGGCGGTGGCCGAGCAGCGTCTTGAAGGGCGGTGAATTGTCCATCATGGTGGCCATGGCCAGCAGGGCATAAAACCAATTTCGGAACTGACCAGGGAAGCATTCGGTGACGAAATCAGCCGGATACAAGCGCCGCCACATCTCCCGGTTCGTGTTGTACTGCCAAGTGGAGAAGGGCACGATGCCGGCGTCCAGCCAGGGATTACCGACGTCGGGAACACGCGACATCAAATTGCCCGTGCGCGGATTACGAATCTTGACTCGATCGATCCATGGGCGGTGCGGAGTGTGCCCTTCGAACTCCTCCCAGCCCTCGACCGCGCGCTGCTTCAGTTCGGCCAGCGACCCGATGATTTCGAACTCACCCGTTTTTTCGTCGACCCAGATCGGCAACGCGAGTCCCCAAAAGCGTTTCTTGGAGATCATCCAGTCGCGCATCGTCGTCAGCCATTCCAGCTCGCGCTGCAGTCCGTTGATGCTTTCCGGGAGCCAGCGGATCTGACGGGCGACGTTCATGATTTCCTCGCGCCAGTCCATGTTGATGAACCATTCGTCGACCAGCCGGAAGACCAACTCGTCACCGGTCCGCCAGCAGTGCGGGTAAACGTGAGGGTAGGCCTCGCGCGCAACCAGCAGCCCTTTCTCCTGAAGACGCCGGCAGACCAGTTCCGCCGTCTCCGGGTCGATCGCTTCACGGCCGGTGAACTCACCGAAGCCGTCCAGGAACCGGCCGTCTTCGCCGAGCGGGGCGATGCTGACCAGCCCATGCTCGGCGCCCAACTGGTGGTCAATGTCGCCGCAGCCGGGAGCGATATGGACGATGCCCGTGCCTTCGCCCGCCACGACGTTCGGGTTACCTTTGGAGTCGCGGCCGCCGTCGATGATGCGGTGACATGTCACCCCGCACCGGTCTGTCAATCCGCTGTCCTCGGGCACGCCGCCCGGCTGGTGCTGAGCCGGCAGGTCGTCGAAAGGACCTTCGTATTGCCAGCCAATCATGTCGCTGCCCATCAGCGTGCCTTCGACTTCAAAGCCGCCCTGTTCTTTCAAAATCTGAGCGATCGTCTTCAGCTTCGGCACGTCTTTCGGCCAGGCCCATTCGGGCCGACCGAAGCCTTCCTTGTATTCGCGTTCCAAACGCGGGTAGTCCAGGTTATCCCGGGCGAAGTAGTAGACGGCCCCGTCCCGCTTGGCCCGAACGCGAATGTACTCCAAATCGGGATTCACCGCGGCAGCGACGTTGCTGGTCAAGGTCCAGGGCGTGGTCGTCCAGACCAGCAGGTATTCGTTTTGGCGACCTTTCAACGGAAACCGGACAAACACGGACGTGTGCACGGTCAGTTTGCGTCCGTCCGCAACTTCCATCTGGCTGTAAGCACAGCCGCCGCGGCCAGACCAGGGCATCACATCAAAGCCGCGGTAGATTTTTCCTCGATCGAAGCACTTCTTCAGGAACGTCCAAATCGTTTCGTTGTTTTCTGTCGAGAACGTAAAGTAGCTACCGCCCCATTCGGGGTTGCCGAGCCGAGCGACGATTTGGTGGGCTGGGCCGGAGACTTTCTGTCCGCGCGGCGTGGTGATCGTGACGGGCTGGTCCGAGCCGAGAGCGTCGGCCAGCTTGCGCAGCTCGTTCGGGTCGTCCCACTCCATCCAGTAGCCGAGTCGAATGGACTGTTCGGTCTGCCGGGCGGCAAAGCGAAGTACGCGTTTCTTGCACTCGTTGACGAAACGGTCGATCCCAAATTCGTCGATGGCCTTCTTGCTGCCCAGACCCAACTCGCGTTCCACTTCGACCTCGACCCACAGCCCTTGACAGTCGAACCCGTTCTGGTAGATCAGTTCGTGGCCGGTCATGGCGAAGTAGCGCTGATAAGCGTCCTTGTACGTCCGTCCCCAGGCGTGGTGGACGCCCATCGGGTTGTTCGCCGTGATCGGCCCGTCGAGGAAATTCCACCGAGGTTTTCCGCGATTCTTTTCGCGCAGCTTTTGGAAGGCCCTGGTCCGCTCCCAAAGCTTCAGGACTTCGTGTTCGCCGCGAATGAAATTAGCGTCCGACACTTTCTGGAACATCGCTTTCAGTTTCCCTTCGGTGGGGGAATCGTGGAACTCTGTTTCAGCCGAGGATGCCGATTGCGAGCTCGGCGGTCACTGGACCGGCCGAAGTTACGAAACTTATTGAATCGGCTCGATCAAGGCAACCGACGGTTCTCGGTCGCCCCGCTCATGGCTTCAACACGACTGGGCCAACAGGCGCACAGCAAGAGCGAATCGCGACACCAAGCCGCGGCGTTCGCCGAGCCGCTCCTTGACGCGCCCGGTTGAGATCTGGTTCGCCGCGGACACACTCACCGGCGCAGCACAATACGCGCAAGGCACGGCAAGGCGTACCGGATAGAGCAGGGGATGATCGAAGGGCCGGCGGGCGATTCGCGGCAATCATCCTTCAGACAGACGCTCGAAAACTCGCGGAATCAATCGCGACAGCCGTTCGCCGCCGCGGGCGGCCACCTCCAGAATTTTGTCAATGTCGACCGGTTCCAAACGGTCGGGCTGACAGAGGTCGGTGACGATGGAGAAGCCAAGCGTGCGCAGGCCGGCGTGCGCGGCGACAATCACCTCGGGGACGGTCGACATGCCCACTACGTCGGCCCCGATGCGCCGGAGCATGCGGTATTCGGCACGCGTTTCGAGGTTCGGCCCAGCCACCGCGACCAAAACGCCGCGATGGCACGGAATCTCCAATTCCTCCGCGCATTTCAGCGACAGTTCGATCAGCCGACGGTCATACGGCTCGCTCATATCCGGAAAACGAGGCCCCAAGTTTTCGTCGTTGACACCGCGGAGCGGGTTGTCGCCCATCAGGTTAATGTGGTCCTCGATGGCGACGATGTCGGCCAGCTTGTACTCCGGATTCATCCCGCCCACCGCGTTGGTGACAAGCAGGATTTCGGCACCGAGCTCCTTCATGACCCGCACCGGGAAAGTCACTTCCTTCATCGAGTAGCCTTCGTAGTAGTGGAAGCGTCCTTCCATCGCGACCAGCGGAACGCGGCACAGTTCTCCGCAGACCAATTGGCCGGCATGAAACTCGACCGTCGGT
>JAADHY010000438.1:906-8568 GCA_013151585.1 Planctomycetota bacterium | reverse complement strand
TGGACGGGCCGCATTGAATCGCTGGGGCGATTGTGGATACGAATTCTCCGACAAGAATCAGAACGCGTTTCAGCGGAACCGACTGCGAGACGCTGTTGATCGGCGCAGCATACCTGAGATCAAACACGTGCTGATGCTTCTCCGTGACGCCGAAGTGAAAGAAGGCTACACAAAGCGGGATCGTCCAACTGGATTGCAGTATGTGTACGAGCGCTTCTGCGGCACCGAAACTCAAATCGCACGAATCAGAAGCTGCACTGTGGTCCTCGTTGCTCTATCTTGCATAGTGATCATGGCGTCGGTTCTGCCGCTCGCTGCGGCGGATTACGTACTTGCGCAGTCGTGGCTGGCATATATCTCTGTCTGGGTAAATGCTATCATTCTGCTCGTAATCCTCGGCTGTACGTTCTATCTTCTGGTGCAGTCGGTCATTCGGCGGCCTCCTCACGAAACGGATCGCCCGATCGAAGAAGGTGACTAAGAAATCGCTCAACCGGAGCGGCGGTTGGGCGCGGAATCTGAGATTCAAAGTCGCTGGCCGCCGCCCGGTTAGCTTGGTCGTTATCTTTCTTGGGTCGCCTTTTTGTTGTGGCCGTTCTGGGCCGCGGCTGCCAGTGTCCGGCGATATAGCGCCGGGACGGTCATTCGGTGTTCGCCTTGAACGTAGTAACTTTCACCGCCGTCCGCGACCGTGCGCACCAGGATCGTTTTGAAGGGGCGGAAGTAATACCGCGGGTCGTGCTTCGGGGCTTCGTGCGCGGTGTCTTCACCGAGGTCGACCAGATCGAACACGGCTGTTGTGAACCGCCGAATCGATTCGCCCCGCTGGTGAGCGACATTGCGGGCCATGGCCAAAGCTTTCAGGTAAATCTCCGGCCCCATTACGGCCGTGCCGATGTTCAAGAAGGCGCCGCCTTCCAGCCGGGAAACCGATCGCGTGAAAATCAAGAAGTCCGTGTACGATGCGGCTCCGGTGGCGGCGGCATCGAAATTCGGATGTTCGTGGATGATGTCCTGACCGATGGCCACATGGACGGTCACGGGAACTTGCAGCCGGTAGCCGGCGGCCAACACGCTGGTCTCGCGGTACGGGAACCGCTCCTCCTCAATCATCCGGCCAATGGCCTCGCCCAATCCCATCTGGTCGCGTACAGCCTGCGGCGCCGCCTCGTTGATGCGGCCCGTCTCGTGCCATAATCCGAACTGGCCTTCACTGACATACCGCGCGACGCTTTCACACGTCTGGCCGATCATGGCCAGCTCAAAGTCATGGATCGCGCCGGCGCCGTTTAGCGCCAAGTGCGTGAGCAGGCCGCGTTGCATCAGGTCGATCAGCAGCGGGCCGTTGCCCTGACGCAGCACGTGGGCTCCGCAAAAGAAGATCACCGACGCGCCCCTGTCGCGAGCCTCAACAATCCGCTCGGCCAGTACCGGCAATGCGGGATGCTCAAACCCTTCCGCTGCATGCTCAGCCGCTTCGGAAGAGATCAGCACGTCCCGCTGGATATCGTGAACCCGCTCCGCCAACGGACGCAGGTGCAATTGATTCCGGTCGAACGTCTCGAAAGGCATCCGCTATCGGCCCTCCCAAATGTAATTCACCAGCCTGTCGAACTCTTGGAAATCCGGAATGACGATATCCGCTCCGATGCCGATCAGCCGATCACGTTTCCAGGGATCGGGGCGGCCGCTGCGATGAGCTTCGTCGCTGGCCACCGCCACTGCGGTCCCACCGGCGGATTTCACGTTGTCGATCTCGACGTAACCGTCCCCAAAGCCAATCAGCAGGTCGCCCGAAACTCGGTTGGCCTGCAGAATGTGCTCGATCACCATCTGTTTCGAGAATCGCTTGTAGTCGTCCACGGCTCCGTAGATGTGCTCACCGAAGTAGGCGTCCAGACCGAGCAGCGCGGCCTCCTCGTGCACGTAAACCTCGTCCGTGCCACTGGCCAGGTAAAGCCGCACGCCCTTGTCTTTCAAGGTTTGTAAGGCCGCCAGAGCTCCCGGCACGAGCATTTCTTCGCGCGAGAGGCGGCCGCTGCGCAGCCCCTCGCGGCGATGAGCGATCCGCTGCATCAATCGGTCGTGGTACCACTTCTTGTAAACGAGCGGGTCTTCTGGCGAGCCGCCTCGGCGCTTCACTTCTTCAGCCAGCCGAATCATCTGGTAGATCGTTTGCTTGCCGTTCAGCTCCATCACGAAGTTCGTGACCAACTCCGTCAGCTCAGCCTCGGTTTCATCGGTGCCGGTCTCTTTCAGGATCTCGACCATCATCGGGATCATCACCTCCGGCCAACCTTGCCGGATCAGGCTGAGCGTGCCGTCGAAATCAAACAGAGCGTGTTCGGGCGGCCGCTCCAGCCGCACCTCGCGGATGATCTCGATCGACGATCCGGGCAAAAACTGCGTCGGTTGGTCTGGTGAGTATCGTCGTTGGTAATCGCGTTCGTGCATGGGCGTGTTGCAGGATTCAGAAGTTAGAAGTCAGAAGATAGAAGGCCGGGAAGAGGGGAGTCAGGAGACGGAGTCGGCAACGTGCGGCCGCTTCTCAGTGGACTTTGCACAGGGAATTTCCAGTTCTCTGCTCTCCGCTTCTCCACCCTCCGCTCTCCGCTGTTCCCATTCCGCTGTTGCCCTCTGGAGTTTGGCGGCCGAATGGGTCGCGCGATCCGGGGCCTCGCACCACAGGGGTCGCAGGCGTCGCCTGGCAACTGGGAGTGTTCGTTCTCGAAAACCTCTTGCTTGTCTGTTGGTGGCTTTCCTCACGGAAGGCCCCGGAACGAAGGCGGCGGACGTTGCCGGTCGCCGGCGTCCAAAAAGGATTGCAACATGATCTGAGCGGCAAGTTTGTCGCGGCGAGCCTTCCGCTTTTTTCGCGTCAGATCGGCCTGCCGCAGCAGGTCGTCGGCCAACGACGACGTGAACCGCTCGTCCCAAAACTGCACGGGCAGGCCGGTCACCCGGCTGACCCACCGGCCAAATCGGCGAGCCTGCCTGGCCTTCTCCCCTTCTTCACCGCTCATGTGGACGGGCAGTCCCACGACGATGCCCACCACTCGATGTTCGCGAACCAGCGCCGTCAGATGAGCGGCGTCGGCCGACTCACCCCGTCGCGTGTAGTTTTCCAGCGGGCAGGCAATCGTCTGCTCCGGCGTCGAAATGGCTATTCCGATCCGCTTTGTCCCGAAATCTAGTCCGAGCAGTGCGCCTTGATCCGGCACGCGGGCCGATTCGGCACCCGCTCCTTGCTGTCCCGCAGTTTCTTCCATCGGCGGGCCCGCGGCCGCAGTCTCATCCGGCTTGCCGGACGGCTTAGAGGAATTGGTCATAGCCCTTTTCCTCAAGCAAGCGGACCAGTTGCCGGATGGCATTTTCGTCGTCCTTTCGCGCAACCAGCGTTGCGTCGGGTGTATGGACGATGATGCAGTCTTCGATGCCCAATGTGCCGATCAGGTGTCCGTCACCGGAACGGATGATGCAGCCCTTGGTGTCGACGCCGCAGTGCAATCCGGCGATAGTGTTCCCTTCTTCGTCCGTTCCCAGCAAGCGGGAAAGAGCCTGCCAGCTACCGACGTCGTCCCACCGGAAAGGCGCCTCCACCACGCAGACGTTCGACGCCCGCTCCAATACCGCGTAGTCGATTGAAATCGACTTCATCTCGGGGAACTCGGCCCGCAGCGACTCGGCCCACTGCGACTGGCCCAGACAGCCCTGCAGCCGACACAGCCGCTCATGAATGCCCGGCTCGAACTCGGCCAAGGCGTCCAGAATCCGCTGCGCTTTCCAAACGAAAATGCCGCAATTCCAGTAAAACGTCCCGGCCTTCAGGTAGTTGAGGGCGGTATCCCGGTCGGGTTTTTCTCGGAACGTCCGCACCCGGTACGCTCCCGACCGGCCATCCAGCGAGTCGCCTCGTTCGATGTAGCCAAACCCAGTCGACGGATACGTGGGCGGCACGCCGAACAAGACCAGCCGTTGCGAATCCTCTTCGACCAGCTCCACCGCTTGCATCACCGCTTGACGGAACACTTCGTCAGGCTCGATCACATGATCGGCCGGCATCACGAGCATCGTGGCGTCCCGATCCCGCTCGAGCAAATGGATGGCCGCCAGACCGATGCACGGAGCGGTGTTTCGGCCACACGGTTCCAGCAGCATGTTTTCCGGCGGAAGTTCGGGGAGTTGCCGCGTCGTCTCGGCCGAGTGCGCCTGGTTGGTCACCACCCAGGTCCGCTCGGGGGGAATGGCCGGGGCGCATCGAGCCATCGTTTGCTGAATCATCGTCCGATCGCCAGCCAGCTTCAGGAACTGCTTCGGCCGACTGCGGCGGCTCTGCGGCCAAAACCGAGTCCCGCTTCCCCCTGCCATGATCACCGCGTGTAGCATCGTTTCTCCGAAGCCTCCGTTGGCAGAGTCCTCTGACGGTCCTTGTTCGTCTGTGGCCATCGCGTCGCCTCGCTGCAACGCGACGGATAGTTCTCGAGCTTGATCCTGCCTGCGCGTTTCCTCGTCCAGATGGACGGCGTCATTCTAGCCCGTTCCGCGAGAGGTTCCAATGGGCGCGACGGGCTTCGGTCCGCATCGACGCGGTAGGACGGACCAGTCCGCGGGTGGGCCAAACCGGCGTTTCCAGCCGCTGGCGGCGCGGAGGAAATGTCGCAAAGTTTGCTGATGCAACCAGTAAGGCTACGCCGATTATTAGATTTGTACCAGTTTGTCGGCACACGAGGGGTGATTTCGTGGAATGTGAGGCTGGCTGGCAAGGCGAGCTTAAATCCCGCCATGACAAGAGGTTATTAGAACAGCCCCGGCTCGAACGCAGCGCCAGAGCTGAGGGGGCGCCGAGAAAGTTGCGCTTCCGGGTTCGCATTGCGGCCCGCCTGTTGCTGGCCTGCGCGATGACATCCGGCTTGGTGAATCTTTTGGCCGCCGCCAACCGCGTTCCCGTCGGTCAGAACTCGACCGCAGGGCCATCCTTTTTCGGGATTATGGGAGAGGTGGGCCGGCCGGGCGTGTATCAGATGTCGGCCCGATGGCCCGCACTGGCGACTTTGCTGAAAGCGGCGGGCGGTCTGACAGCCCGAGCCTCAGGGAACCTCCGAATCGTCCGAGACGGACGCATTGCCTTCATCACGTCTGTCGGGACGGGCGCAGCCACAAAATTGATGCCTGGCGATCTGGTGATCGCCGACGCCCAGTCCGCTCGCACGGGAGGGGCGCAGCGGTGGGCGGCCGGAGCCGGCGTTTGGACGCCGAGTGTCGCACGACCGCCGGTGCAACTGGCGTTTGTCAACCTGCTGCCGCGCCGTCCGGTCGTGGTCAAAGTTGCCGGCGAACGAGCAACGGTGCAACAAATCGTGGCCGATTTGGGCCAATCGTCCGAAATCGTTCCGACAGTTCGAGTCCTCCTGACCAACCGCCGTGCTTCCAGCCAGCCTTTGCGAGACGCCTACTTGCCCAATGGGACCGTGCTGGTTTTCAACCCCCGACTGATCGATATCAGTCGCCTTCCGCCGTTTCCGAAGCCGTACGTGGTCGAAGGTCCGGCGCGTCGCCCGGCCCGGTCGGTCCCCGCACCATACGTTCGGTCGCGCGACCGTTTGAAAACTCCTTCGTCGCTGCCCTTGCAGCCTCTTCGGCCTGCTTTGGTGCATCCACCAGCCATGCTTTCGGCGGCGCCGTCGGCGCCCCGGGTCGACATTGGTGAGGGCTCTGCCGGCGCACCCGGGCTTCCGAAAAGCAGCCTACCGTCACGAACGGGGACCACTCCCGACCATCCCGTGATTGCGACGCCCGGTAACGGCCGCGACGAGAAGCCAAGCTCCTCAGTCGACAAGACCTTCTCATCCAACGGTTCGGCCTCCGAGAAGGCCTCTGCCCGCCCGGCTCCGCCTGCCGGCGCCACAAGTGCGCCCGCCGCGGCCGACACGGCGAATCCTGCCGTCACGGCCGAGAGAAGCGATGGGACCAAGCCAAACGCGCATGCTCCGGCCAGTCCCAGAGATAGACTCGCCAGCGATCGGAGAAACGCGCCGAAGGCCGACAGAGCGGCGCCGACGGCCAATCGTTCTGTCGTCGTCCGGCCGTCTGTAGCAGCTCCCGAGAGCACCTGGCCCGCAGCCCCTCGATCATCGAAAACGTCCGAAACGAAATTCAGCCAGACCGGCCCGCAGTCCCTTCGGTCAGACAGAGGACCGTCTTGGACGCCCTTTGCCGTGGCGGTGATTGGGTTGGCTGCTGTCGCCGCCGCTTTTGCCCTGCTCTGGTCGATGGCTCACAGCGTGGCCATGCGCCCGATCGAACGGGCGGAACAACGACCATCGCGTCTGCTGGAAGCCCTGTTAGCCGGCGAATTGCCTCTGGTCGAGGAACCCTTGCCGTTGCCTCGGGGGCTTAAACTCCACGGGCGGCCGAAAAAACGGCCTCGCCGGCTGCGTTTGGACGATGCCCATCCGCAACCGCCGTCGAGCCGAATGAAGGCGCGCCCCGAAACGGTCTCGGTGCCACGAAAAGTGTCCGGCCAGGAATCTGCCGGAGACGCCGAGGACGACGGGATTCGGGAGATGGTTGGCGACGAGGTGCCAGAGACAACCGCCTCCTCATCGGCTCCGGTCGCCTCCACCGCTTTTTCCGGGCACGCGCTGCGGGGGCCGCATTTCCGCTCGCAACCCGTAGCCTCCCATTCCGACCAGTCCACACAGACGCCTCCAACGGGCGGCCCGCCGACTCGGTCGGATCAAATCACCAGGCCGGGCGTCGTGGATCGCGCTTTGCTGGCGGTGGAAGGAGGGAAGCAGCGATGACGATCGGTCTGGACATCGGCTCGCACCACCTGCGTTCCCTGCGAATCGGCCCGGACTTCACGCTGCGCGCCAGGAAATGCCGAGCCAGTTACGCCGTTCTGCCTGATTCGCCCGCTCACCAGCGCCTGCTCGAGCAGGCTGGAGTTTCCTACGCGGTCTGTGACGGCTCGCTTCTGTTGCTGGGCGACGCCGCCTTGGAATATGCGAACTTGTTTCAAGTGCGACCGGCCGCGCTGCTGCCGGCAGGACACGTTCCCAAAGCGGACCCGTTGGCTCGGCAAATCTTGGCCGCGCTGACGGACAGCTTGTTGCCGGAACCGGACCGTCGCGAAGACGTTTGCTGTTTCACGTCGTCTTTCGCGAAGAACGGCGAATGGGCCGACCGGGAGGATGAGGAATTTTTCGCTCGGCTGATCCGCTTGAAAGGTTACGCACCGGTTGCGATCAGTCAATCGCTGGCCTTGGTGTTGGCTGAACTGGCCGACGAAGCCTTTTCGGGAATCGGAGCGGTGTTCGGCGCGTCATGCTCGCAAGCTGTGCTGGCGCATCGGGCCGTCGAGGTGGCTCGTTTCACGCTTCCGCGAGGAGGCCGATGGGTCGCCGATGAGCTGGTACGACGCGGATTGGCTCGCACGGGACCGGGCGAGACCCCACCGACGAAAGACGAAGATTGGCTCTTAAGCTTCGAAGGTTTTCTTGGCGATCCGCGGTCCGCTCGAGAGGCCGCCGTGACAGAACTGATCACCGAGCTGATGCATCAGCTCCTACTGGGGCTGGCTGGGCAATTGCAACGCATGGCCGCCGATCCTTATCTTGCCCGGCCGATCCCACTGGTCTATGCCGGGGGGCTAACGATCCT
>JAADHY010000438.1:0-865 GCA_013151585.1 Planctomycetota bacterium | reverse complement strand
CCGATCCCGATCGGTGAGGTTCGCGGCGCCGAGACCCCTGACGGGGCCGTCTGCCGAGGCTGTTTGATTTGGGCCGAGCTGGAAGGGGAAGACCAAGGACGCGGCATCCGGGCAGCATGACGCGGCGAAGCGAGAAGAAGGCGGACGGTAGAAACTGTTGTGACCACGCCAGCGAAGTAGGCGCGCCGTCGAAAGTGGACGCTTCCAGCAACGACCGAAAGTGATCCCTCCGGCCGGCGACCGAAGAATTTCACAGCCGGTCGACGAACCGCAGGAAGTCGGCTTCGAGCCGGTCGAGGTTCTCGCCGAACGCCTTTTGAAAGTCGCGCACACGCTCCTCAGGCGTATAGGATCGCAGCGGATTGCGGCGGGCGACCGCTTTCAGATAGTCCATGTACCGGCGGGGACGCGTTTCCATAAGGTAAAAGGACAGCGCCCAGGCTTGGCTGTAGGCATCGAGCACGGCGGTATCGAACATCCGATCGTTACGAAGGAACTGGGCCAGCGAACGGTCCGGACGCCGCGTGCGGGCATAATTGCGAAACCAAAGGAAGCGTTCCCGATTGATACGGCCGCGGACGGATCGCGAAAGCTTGGTCCGCGCAGGCCCTGCCACTTCCAGCACCGTTGCCAAGCCTTCGACCACCCACTTGGGATTCTGTCCGATGCGCGAATGCAGGCCCATGTTGAACGCGAATTGATGAGTGGCTTCGTGAATCAGCGTGTCGTAGACCTCTCCGCGGACCGGCTCCGCTCGGCTCGCACGGGCCAAGATACGCAGCGATGCGACAGACGCTACGCCCTGCGAGAAACCATCAGATCGAGCGTGCCCTCGGGACGAAAACCGCCAAGCGTTCGCGGAATC
>JAADHY010000007.1 GCA_013151585.1 Planctomycetota bacterium | reverse complement strand
AAGCGTGCCGGCTGGAGGCCAAGAAACGGGGCCGCCCGTCCGGCCGAAGCTCGTGCTCGACTGCGATACGGCCAACGAGATCGACGACCTGTACGCGATCGTGCGCATGCTGCGGCAGGAGCGGTTCGAAGTGCTGGCCCTGAACTCGGCCCAGTGGTTTCACTATGAAACGGACCTGCGCTCGGTCTACGCGAGCCAGCGGCTGAACGAGGAGCTGGTGCGGCTGTTGGGCCGGGCGGACCTGCCCACGCCGGTCGGCTCCGAGCAGCCGATGGGCCATCCCTGGGGCGGCGATCAGCCGAAAGACTCCCACGCCGCTCGGTTCATCATCGACGCGGCTCTGCGCATGCCCGACGGCCAGAAGCTCTACGTCGTCTGCACCGGAGCCTCGACCAACTTGGCTTCGGCCATCAAGATGCGCCCCGAGATCGCTCCTCGCATCAAGGCCTACGTACTGGGCTTCTGGTACGACCGCGATCGGGGCGTGTGGAACAAATCGGAATTCAACGTCCGGCGCGACTTGAACGCCGCCAACTTCCTGCTCGACTGCGAGCGGCTGGAGCTGCACGTGATGACGGCCACCGTGTCGGGCAACTTGAAGTTCGAACGTGAGGACAGCTTCCGGCGACAAGCGCGCATGGGCAAGCTGGGCGCGTACCTGACCGCCCGCTGGCTGTCGCGCTTCCCCGAAGCGAAGCTCTGGACCATGTGGGACGTGGCCCTGATCGAGGTCCTGATCCGCCCGGAACTGGCCGCAGAAGAGCAGGTGCAGACTCCGCCGGAAAACCGCCAGCGCAAAGTCTGGATGTATCACCGCATCGACGCCGACCGCATGCGTGCCGACTTCTGGAAAGCCGTCATGCCGGCGCCGGCGCGATAGGCCGGAATTAGAAGCGGCGGCGTCCTGCGCGTTGTCGCTCGGTCCCAGGCTCTTCTTGGGGCCGCAGGGTCTGAGGGCTTTGCTTCCGCGGTCCGTCGCTCCGAGGCGGCTATCGGCATCTTCGGAGCAAGAGGGAACGGACCAGAATCACAAGATCCGACAGAGAAAGCCCATCCTCCATCCCGAGCCGCACGACTTGTTTTCTGGACGGTTCTTCAGGTGGCCGACTTTCGCGTCTCCGAGGCCATGCGTGTTCGGGGCCACGGGGGGCTTTATTGCAGATCAACGTAGCGCACGGGCCGTGGTCCCGAGGAGGAGGAAGGCGGCGTGGAAGTTCCGCCGCGCGAGGTTTCCCAGGGCCGGCCCATGGCATTTCTCAATTTGAGAATCTCGCGTGCGGCTTCCGGCCCCAACCCCTTCAGCTCTTCGGCCCACACCTCGACTTCATCCGGGCTGGCGTCGGGCATTTCCTGCTCGATCACCGTGCGGACGGCGTCTGCCGAAGGATCACGACGAGTTTTCAACGCCGTGGCGGGCACCGAAGCGGGCAATCGCCCCGGTTCCGGCATGGTCGGTCTTGGCTCCGACGAAGCTTGGCCCGAAGCGGACTGTTGCGGTTCATGAACGTCCGCCAACGGACCTCCATTCCAATGAGCCGAGAATGGTTCTGGACACACCGGCCGGGAGGCCGGATCACCCAAACGGGACATCCGCACGGACACGGCCCAGTAGGCCCCCAGAAAGGCCGCGATCCAGCTCCCAACCACAGCGGCAACAACGGGAATCCAGGAACGATTCATGCGAACGAGCGTCCTTTCTTCTTTCGTCTGAGATTGTCCTGGAGCCGACGAGGTCCGTCTCTCGGGCAGTACGGATCGAGAACCTATCTCAATCGCCGGGCTGGTGCAAGATGGATTTGTCGGCTTTCGTCGTGCCGTCGTATCGAGTGACTGGACGTTGAAATGTCCGGCTCCGGCCACCGGATTGTTCTACGTCCCGGCCTTTCTTGTAGCCGTTTTGTCAAGCAGGGTAAGCACATCGGAGACGATCGCTGGTTGGGCCGTTCCTCGTATCCGGACAAAGCGAAAAGTCAAAACGATGAATTTTGCCTGAAAATCTGACCGCGTCCTACCACGGCGCTTTTTTCGGATGGGGGCTTTCCATCCGTTGCTACGGGCGGGTATCATGAAGAGTGTAGTTATTTTTTTCGGGTTTGTTTTTCGTCTTATCAGGACCGAGGTAATGAGCGTTCGCTATGCGAGGCCGGACGCGTCCGAAATGATGTTTCACGTGTTCCGGAGATCGTTGCACCCTGAGCTTTTCACGATCCACGCGGAAACCCGCATCGTACGAGACCGCTTTACGGCCTGGATCCGCATCTGCGATACGGGCCACTGGATATCCTTTGCCGCGAAGGGAGAAACAATTTGCGAGCTCATGGCTTCCCGGGGCCAGATGTTGCCCCAGCGCCGGCGATTCCTTCAAAAACGGCTCCGGGGCAGCCGGGACGAGTTCATTCAGTTTGACAACGGAATCGGTTATCACGTCTGCTATCAACTGGAACAACTGGATCCGGAAGTGTTCCTAAATGTGCACGACGAGCTGCTGGGCGACTTTCGCCGCGCGACCTTGGCACACCAGTTTCCGTGCGCGAATCGATTGGCTCCTTGTCCCGTGAGCCTCATCCGCACCGACGTGTGGGAACGCAGCTTGCTGGTGCACACCTATCACACTTTTCCGGAGAATTGCGCGATCGCCAAAACGCAATCCTTATTTGAGATTACCTGACAGGGCGGAACAACGCAGCGAGCCGGAACGGCCGGATCAGGAGTTCCCGCCGCGGAGGACTGCTTTGGTTGGGATGCTTAGCGGCTTCCAAGCGGCCAAACCGAGGCCGGTCGAGGCCGGACATGGACGGCTGCAGTGGACGAAATCGCTTTGTGCGAGCATCGGTGCCTCGAGGCGCGCCGACTGTCAGGGAACAAGCCTGGAGGGGGCTACCGTGCGAACGCCGTACAAAACATGGGCGGCTGTGATCCTGGCGGCCGGGACGTTGGCGAGCCTACACAGTGCCGTGCTGGGGGCCAACGGGGCTGACCGCTCGACGACGAGCCTCAGCCGCTTTCAACGGGTTTATTCCAGCCAGGCTTTTCGGTCTGCGAAGAAAGTTCCGCATCGGCCCGGTCTTCTGATCGCTGTGACGAATCAGCGGTCCTACCGCGGCCGCTATCTGCTTTATCGACCTTGGTATCGGTTGCCGCCTTCTCGTTACTACTGGTACCGGCCGTGGTACTCGTATTCGCCCGGCTATTGGATGCGACGCCCTTTCGGCACATTGAGACCGACGCCCGTTTATCCCGTTCCCATCTATCCCGGGCCGGCGATCGCTTTCCCGCCGGGGCTCTCGATCGTGCCCGTGGTCCCGTACACGTCCGAGGAAGCCCTCGATCGTGATCCGGCGGCTGCCCCGCCACCGCGCCCTTCGGCTACGCCTGACGACTCAACAAAGCGTGTTCCCCGGCGCCGTTCGGGGCGGCGTTACTTCTGATTTCCGCGGGCCTTCGCACATCTTGGCAGCGCCGGAGCCAACCGAGCTGGCGGCCGTCCTGTGGTGCCAGACTCTCTCCTCAGCGCAGTCGCCCTGATGACACGCTGACGTCATAGTGACCTCGCCCCGGTCGCGAGATTCGTCCAGTTTCTTCGGGCCGTTGTGACGTAAGTCTCCTTCATAGCGGTAGTTCCGTTATGCATCGGCAGATTGCGCCGGTCTTGGTACGGATCGTGCCGGAAATAGGGACTGGCGGAAGGCCCTAACCGTTGGCGTTCTGGGCCTCGGACCTCTCCCCCTAACATCTTGGCAGAAGGAGACATGACGATGAGGAATTTGTTGTTACTGGGACTCGTGGCCGGAGGCTTGATCCTGATCGGTTCGCCACAGGCAGCGCAAGCCGGTCACCACCGGCGTGCTCGCCATGGCCATCTCGATGTGCATCACGAGTACTACCACGGCTTTCACTACGACTACGACTATCACCATCGGTACTCGCACCACTATTACGGCTTGGCTCGGCGATACTATCGGCCGTACACGAGAGGGCTGAGCATTTACACGCCGAGCTTCGGCCTGAGCATTGGCTCGGGCTACTATCACCATCCGGCGTTTCGCGGCGGTTATTATCGTTACCGCCGCTCTTGCTGGTGATTTCCGGGGGGCGTTTCCTGAAAGCCGCAAAGGGGCTTGTGCTTGCAGAGTGGGTCAGGCGGAAGGAGCACAACCGAAAGACGTGGCGGATGCGGCGGCCATCCGAAGCGAACGAGGGGCTGCGGCAGGCGGTCGCGGCCTCTTTTTATGGCAAACTCGGCTTTATCGACTCTTCGGCCGCGTCGACGGACATACCGAGTTGTTTCATTTTGCGGTACAGATTCGCCCGATGGAGTCCGAGTAATTTGGCCGCGAGGCTCATGTTTCCACCGGCTCGCTTGATCGCCCGGCGGATGTACTCTTGTTGAAACTGCCGCGTCGCGGCGGCCAATGGCTGGTCCGTGTCTCGTTCGGGTGACAGCAGAAAGCTTACATCCTCGGCCTCGATCCGGTCCCCAGCCGATAGAAACGCGAACCGCTCCATCAAATTCCGAAGTTCCCGCACGTTGCCCGGCCACGCATAGGCGGTCAAGCGGCGTTTGGCCTCTTCGGAAAGTTCCAGCGTCTGGCGGCGAGCCTGCGCGCAAAACTGCACCAGAAAATGTTCCGCCAACGGCACGATGTCCTCCGGCCGGTCCCGCAGCGGCGGTAGCTCCAGCGTCACGACGTTCAATCGGTAGTACAAGTCTTCGCGGAACCGTTTCTCCCGGACGGCCTGTTCCAGGTTGGCATTCGTGGCTGCGACCACTCGCACGTCAATCGGGATCAAGTCCGAGCCTCCGACGCGTGTGACGACCTTCTGTTCCAGCACACGGAGCAACTTCGCCTGTCCAGCCAGGCTCATTTCACCGATCTCGTCCAGGAAAAGCGTGCCGCCGTCCGCAATCTCGAATTTGCCGAGGCGCGTTTCGCGGGCGTCAGTAAAGGCCCCACGTTCGTAGCCAAACAGCTCGCTTTCCAACAGGGATTCCGTCAGCGCGGCGCAATTGACCGCGATGAAAGGCCGATCGGCCCGCGGGCCTTGGTAATGCAACGCCTGAGCGACCACCTCTTTGCCCGTCCCGCTCTCGCCCAGAATCAGCACCGGCAGGTCTGTCTCGGCCAGTCGGTCGATCGTCTTTCGGAGGGCTTGGATGGCGGGGCTCTGGCCGATCAACCGCGCCCCTTCGGTCGCGCGTTGCGTGAGCTGCTGGTGGCTGCGCAGTAGACGCTCTCGTTCACGGGTCGATTTAATGGCGACCGCCGCTTGCACGGCCAGCAACGTCAGACACTCTTCGTCTTCGTTTGTGAAAAGGCCCTGCTGCTTATTGAGAGCCTGGAACGCGCCGAGCAGCCGCCCTTGCTCGTCGCGCATCGGGACGCACAGCAGGCTCCGCGTGCGGTAACCGGTCTCTTGATCCACAGACCGGTCGAAATGGGGCGACTGGTAGGCGTCTTCCACTCGAATCGACTGCCCCGAACGAAGGACCTCGCCCACGATGCCGGCTTTGTCCGACAGACGCAGTGTTGTGTCTTTCAGCCCGAGCGCCGGGCAAGCCACCACTTGGTGCTGCTCCCGGTCCCAGATGAAAATGCTGGCCCGGTCACAGTTCAGCAGCTCGGTAGCTCCGGCGGCGATCAGTTCCAATAGCTTCCCCGTGTCGGACGCCGACGGGAAGCCGGACACGATTTGCAAAAGGTGCTGGAACCGGCTGGCACGCTGGCTTTGTTGCGAGATCTGTTCGCGAAAGGTCAAACCATAGTTCGCCGTTCGGACAAGAACGCAAGCGGTGGGTAAACTGTGATCCGAGAAAGCCGTTCCTGAAAAGACCACCACTTCTGCGGGGCGATGCGTAGCCAGAGTGGGGACGACAAGCAATTCCGCTGGCGAGCCCGCCGGCGCCGAGGAAGCATACGCCGCGGCTTCTCGGTCCTGAGCCTCATCGAAAAGAGTCTGGGGAAGTGGTGCCCCAGGACGGCGTCCGAACTCATAGATCACTCGCCAGTCGGGGATGCGCCGAAACAAGGCAGCCAAAGAGGCTGAGAGCTCGGCCGCCATTTCCGCCAAGCATTGACGAGCTAAGACCTCGACCGATTCTTCTTCGACGGCCAACCGCAGCATTCGATCGCAGAGCGGGCCTGCAGAGACCGCCGCCTGTGTATAGGCTTTGTCCAGTTCAGCGCGGACCGACATCCAGGAAATTCTCACAGTCGGAGCATCCTTCCGCTTCGGAACAGTTTTGGGTACATTTCAGCGGGCCGGACGAGCGGGTAGACCGACGTTTCTGGCCGGTCTGTCGCTCTCGGGTACCGGCCCGCCGCTGGGCGCCGTTGCGCGGGAGGCGGACCTTTCTCAGACGCCCCCCTTGCGCCAGGCGATCCGGCGGGCGTAGGCGACCGCATGCTCCGGAAACCGAGGACCGCTCTCAGTCTGACTCGCCAAAGTTACGATCGCCAACGCAGTGGCTGCGCGCAATGATATCGAAGTGATGACACAAGTGCAAAGTTCCATAGAATCTGACAGCAAAAGGAGCGAGGGCCATGATCTGCAACAACGTGATCGTCACGGTGAAAGACGAGCAAGATGTTCCAACGATCCGCGAGTTGCTGGCCGAACAAGGGCGGCTTTCGCGGGAAGAGCCCGGCTGTTTGCGGTTCGAGGTGTATCATTCGCAGAAAGACCCGAAAGTGTTCCTGCTGATCGAGCGATGGGAGTCCGAGGAGGCACTGGACGCTCATCGGCAAGCCAAAGCCTATCAAGAAATCTACAAGCCGCAGGTGCTGCCGCGCGTGGATCGGGTGTCGCATCCGTCGACGCTCGTGGAGTAGGCGTGCCTTCGGCGCGCGCTGGCAGCTCGGGAAGCACGGCGGACGCAGATTTTTACAGGTTGGCCCTTCTGGTCCGACGGTCAGGCGGCTCGCCAGCCGGCTTCTCCAGGTTGAGTTTGGTCCCGCTGCTTTGAACCCGTTGCGGAGCCGAACTGGCTTGGCTTGCGGCTGGCAGGCCACGTTTCGGAACGTTCTCGGGGAAGTTTGGATGAGCGAGCCGGTTTGTGCGGTGTTTGTCTATGGGACGCTGATGCGGGGCGGTTCGCGAGAGGGGCTTTGGCCGCGGCGACCTCAGCGGATTGAACGGGGCAAGGCGCAAGGAGTTCTGTACGACTTGGGCCCTTATCCGGCGATGGTCGAAGGGGACGGACAAGTTGGTGGAGAACTTTGGGAGTTTGCCCCAGCCGACATGGCAGAAACGCTCGACCGTCTGGACCAAATCGAAGGCTACGTCCCTGGCGACCCCAACAGTTTGTACGTCCGTCGAATCATCCGTTGTCAGACCGAAAGCCGTGCGACGGCGCTGGCATTTTGCTATTTTTTCGCGAAGCTGGAGGCTCTCACAGGAGCTCACCTCGTGCCGCCCGGACCAGACGGTGTAGCGCGGTGGAAGCCGTTGGGATAGCGGCCGGCGGTCCAAACGCCTTTCAGCGGCGAATCGGTGTTTTCGTCGCAGCGGAAGGCAGCACGCGTTCGATCAATCCCTTCCCTCCGAAGACACAAGAAGAGGTCCCGTCATGGTCATCCACGATGAGATCACCCTTTCGACTCGCGGGCATCGCGACATCCACGACTTGACCGGTGAGGTGCAGCAGATCGTCGAGAAGTCCGGCGTGCGGTCGGGGGTCGTTCACCTCTTCAACATTGGCAGCACGGCCGCTCTGGGGACGATCGAGTTTG
>JAADHY010000539.1 GCA_013151585.1 Planctomycetota bacterium | reverse complement strand
GCAGTGCCCTTCCTACGAGACTCTGACGTCCCCCTGAGTTGTCGTTCTCGGGGAAAATTCAGCCCAACGCTCCGACGAAAGCGGTCCGAGAAAGGAGTCGGTTGGGAGACGCAACGGCCGCTTGAAGAAGCTACTCCCAGCCGTCGTTCAGTTCCGAACAAACCTCGGCCAGCTCGGGCGACTCCAGTTCGGATAGCGGCGCGGTGATAGTCAGTTCCGGCGTCTGCGTCAGGTCGACCGTCTCGGACGGGCCGTGCAGATTGTCCGGATGCCACAGTTCGACAACGGGCTGCGTGTACTTTTCCCCGTTGGCCCGGATGACCTTTCCCACGCGCCCGTCGCTCATTTGGACGTACGATCCGATCGGGAACAGCGAGATCGTATGAAGTAATGCTCGCACGACCTCGGGATCGAACAAGTGGCTTCGCGTTCCCCGAATGATCTCTTCCAAAGCATGATACGGAATGTACGCGGGACGATAGGGACGCGGCGAAATCATGGCCACAAAAGCGTCGGCGACGGCGGCAATTCGCGCCAGATAGTGGATTTGGCTCTTCTTCCGTTTCCGCGGGTAGCCGGACCCGTTGCACCGCTCGTGCGTTTGATAGGCGACCATCCGAGAGCCGATCGGCAGCCCATCCATCTCACGGATCATCTCGAACGTGTAGGTCGGATGCTTGGTGATTTCGAGGAATTGGATGGGGTCCAGAATGGAGGCCGACTCGTAAATCCGCCGGTCGATCCGTAGCATGCCCAGATCGTGCAGCAGGCAGCCGGTTCCCAATTCGATCAGTTCATCTTGCGAGAGGCCGAGTGTCGTTCCGATGCTCATCGCCAGCATCGAGCTTTGCAGGCTGTGCTGCATTGGGTACTCGCCGGTGCGGGGCGTGATCCCCAACGAAACGAATAGCTCGGAGTCTTTGGCGATTTGGATCACCGAATCCTGAGAGATATCCGTGACGGCCTTGTCGCGGACACGCCCGCCGGTCGTCAGCTCCTGAAAGAAGTTGCTGGTTTGTGAAAGAGACGATTGAAACTTGCTGGCGAACTCGCTGACCAGCTTCGGTTCGTACCGAGCCGCTCCGTGTCGCTTCACTTTGTGGAGGAACGAGCGCGGACCAACGCCCCACGAACCTTCCGTCCGAGCTGCCTCTTCTTCTTCGGAAGGAACTGGTGCCGGACGCTGCGGCGGCCGGCGACGACTTCGATCGGCCTCCATCCGCGCCAGATCATCCCGTTGGATACGGACCGATTCAATTCCGCGTCGACGGATCTTCTCCAGCAACGCGGGCGTGATCCGCGTTCCAGCCGACAAGAGCAGCAGCGAACACTCATCCCGATCGTCGTAGATGGGTGAGCGGATCACCGTGCCCGGCTGCAGCCGGGCAATCGGAATCGTCGTGTATTCCTTCCGGCATTTCTTGTGTCGAACCGTTCCTTTACTCCTGGCCATGAATCGCTCCCACATCGACCGACGTCCCACCGGCTGCAATCGATTTCAAACGCCCCCGGCTTTTGCCATCGCGGGGCGGAAACTGCCGTCCTCCGCCCAGCATCCGATGCGCACCGGTTCGGGTCCGAACAAGTCATGCGCCCGCGGCTCACTTAGACAACCCCAAAGGCCTCCTCTCGGCAGACCGCGCGCAGCCAGCCGTTCGGTCTCTGCGATGAACTATAGCTTGCCCTACGGGGCGGGAAGCCTCGTCCGTCCCAAGAACCGGCCCCTCGTCGCCGGATAAGGTGACAGAATGTCCGGATATAGCGACGTGAGCCATGACGACTTCCGCAGCCGAAACAAAAGACGGGAATCCCTGCGGCTTTCCGCGAAGCGCCAGCCGGCAAAATCCACAAATTCGTAGATCGGAATAGGCCAACAAGCGCTCTGTCCGAACTTCGGTCGCTCGCTCCGCTAGCAAGCTAACGCAGCTCTTCTTTTGCGGCAGAGCATTTCGCCACGCGCCGGCAACAATCCGCACGACCATGTTTTAGGCCGCACAAAGAGTGAACCTACGAAATGGGGGCAGTGCAGAATCGCCGGGAACCTGGGTTTGACGTCCCGTTGCCCCACGGCGTCGCAGAGCGAGAGTCGTAACCCGCCGTTCGAGGGGCGGCTGGTGTGGACGCCTCTCCCGAAAAGTGGCCGATCGAAGCCGGTTCCGCGTTCCATGGATCACAACGGAAACTTGCGGAGATTTCCCATTTGTCTCCAGAAAGAATACGTCCATCCTCGCGAACACCCGTCAAAATGCGAGCAACCCGAAAAAACGGAAAAAATGGTGCTTTCGATCGGGGAAAACTGAACAGCATCTTCCGAGTTGCCGATAACAGGCATGAACAACGCTCGTTATTTTCGCTGCCATGCGTTCTGGCAATAGCAGTGTACGCGCGGCTTGAACGCCAGGGCAGAATAACGCGGGCGGCGTGGACGAAGACGGAACTGGAACGCGAAGATTTCTCAAGGACGGGGGAACATGTTGCGGACACTGAAAGCAGCAGCGGTCACTCTATCAGTTTGCGGTTTCCTGGCCATTCCGGATGCCCGGCTGTTTGCGGGACAGCCCGCCGGGCCTCAGACACCGGCGAGAAAAGCCCACCCAGCCGCGACAGCCATTGATGTGGCGTTGTCAGCGGGCAACACGCTCAACGGACGAGTGCTGGATTCGCGCCGCCGTCCGGTCGCTGGCACGAAGGTCCTAATCCGGCAAGGACGGCGGACGGTTGCGACGGCGGTTACGGACAGCGCCGGCGGGTTCCAAATCCAGAATCTTCGGCCCGGAATCTATCAAGTGGTGGCGGCCGACGGAGTCGGGCTTTTCCGCGTATGGGCTCCCAAGGCGGCTCCGCCTTCGGCTCGGGACCAGGCTCTGCTGGTCTCCGGAGCGGTCGTCTTTCGCGGCCAAAGCACATATGGCGTCGTCTATGCGGATGAAGGCGACGTTCTGTACGACGAAAACGGTGTCCCCTACGGACAAGTGCGGGTGATGGATGAGGGACCGGTTTACTGCCCTCCGGGCGGTGGCTTCTTCAGCGGTCTGGATCCTCTCATCCTGACAACCACCGGTGCCGCGGTCGCCGCAGCGGTCTTGGCGGGCATCGCTTTGGACAAGATTAACCATGTCGAAGACGACGTCGCCAAGATTCCGAAGAGCCCCTAAAAGACACGAGAAGAAAACAACGGCAACGACAGCTTTCCCCTGCGACCGCAATCCCAAAAAAGAAATCGACTGCTGCCGTCGAAAAAGAAAGACCCTCAGAAGCTGCCTGCTCCCCGCGCACCTCAGGCCGGAACGGGCGGCGAGAATATCCGACAACCATGGAGGACGATGGAGCCGAAGGTCACCTCAACGAGGTGGCCTTTTTTCGTGCGCCCGGATAAAGGACGATCCACGCGGCAGCGAGTCGGGAGCACGCTCTGAGCGAGGCGAAACACCGCGGCGCTCAGACAGCGGTTGGATCGGGTGGACGGGGCCCCCTGGGCAGCTCGTGACTTGACAGAGCCTCTCCGGCGCCGGAAATTGGTCCTTTCGCCAGCAAGGGACCGTGGTAGAATACGTGTAGACGGAACTTGGCATCTGATAAGAGCCGGGGGCACTGCGACGGGAACCGTGGATCGCACAGAAACGGTTCTTTGCGAGAGCCGGCGACGAAACAGCACTTCGCGCGTTGGCGATTGTTTCATGGATAGCTTGGCCAAATCAACGTCGCTTGTAGGCGTGACTGCCCGAACCGCTGACTCCGACGCCGCTGCGACGGAGATGGATTGGTATGCCCGCCTGGTCTTTCGCGGACGCGATGGCAAGGTCGTCTTGAAAAACATCTTGCGGCCGACAACGCTGATCGGGTCCTCGGCCAAGTGCAACATTCAACTTGTCTCGGATGCCGTATCGCAGTTCCACTGCGTCATCACGCTCGACGATGGTCGGTTGCGGGTGCGCGATCTGCGGAGCCGCTCCGGCACCAAACTGAACGACGATCTGATCGAAGTCGCTGAGTTGTGCGACGGAGACGTGCTGGAAGTCGGCCCGTTCCGCTTCACGGTCGAGACAAACCTGACGCCGCCTCGCGAAGCGGCCGAGCCCGAACAGGAAGCCCCGCCGGAGCGGCTTTTCTTGGGCGGTGGGACGGCGGAAGTCGGGCCTTACCGCGTCCTGGACGTGCTCGGTCGCGGCGGAATGGGCTGGCTCTACATCGCCGAGAACAAAGAAACGGGCGAGAAGTGCGTGTTGAAGGTCTTGCCGGAAGAGGACGGGGCCGATGCCGGCATCCGGGCCCGGTTCATGGTCGAAGCTGAAGCCGGGCTGCGACTGGACCATCCGCACATTGTTAAGACGCTGAAGGTCGAGCGCACGGAGGGGCTTTACCACGATATCCATTATGCCGTAATGGAATTCGTGGAGGGGATCACGTTGTTGGAACTGGTGCAGCGGTCCGGACCGTTGCCCTGGAGACAAGCGTGCGACATCATCCGCCAGGCGGCTGTGGGGCTGGAGTACATTCACCGGGCGGGCATTGTTCATCGGGATGTCAAGCCGTCGAATCTTTTGATCGACCGAACCGGTCACGTCAAGATCCTCGACTTCGGCCTCGCCATGTGGGACGAAGAGGGCGACGAGTTTTCGTTGGCGATGATCTTCGGCCACAACTGTTTGGGAACGGCCGATTTCATCGCACCGGAGCAAACCCGTGACAGCTACTCAGTCGATGCAACAGCCGATATTTTCAGTCTGGGCGGCACACTGTATTTCGCCTTGACTGGGCGCGTTCCCTTTCCGGAAAAAACAATTGCCGAGAAGTTGGAAGCGGCCAGGAACCGCGAGCCGGTTCCGGTTAAAGAGCTGGCTCCGTCAGTTCCGGAGCCGGTCGCTCAGGTGGTCGAGAAAATGATGGCGAAGGACCGCGCGGATCGGTTCCAATCGGCTGCGGAAGTGGCTAAGGCGTTAACGCCTTTCTCGGAGCGGCGGCCGATTGAGTTTGATTTCGACGAGCTGTTAGTGGCCCGGCAACGGGAAGCCCAGCAGCGAATGGCTTCTACGAAAAACGGCGATGCCATCGTGCGAGACCCGTTGAGTTCCCTTTCCAAGCTTTCCGTTGGCACGGACTCGCCAAAGCCTCGAGCGCCCCGCTCGGACCTGGGCCACGCTTCGTCTGCCGGCACCTTGGCCGAACGACAGCGACAGGCTCAACAGGCGGCCGACGCGTCCGCTCAGCTCAAGAAATCGTTTCCCGACCTCGCCGAGATCGTCCGGATGTGGCCCACAGTCCCGGCCAACGTTCGAAAAGCTATCCTCACGCTTCTGAATATCTCGAACGATTGATCGATTGATCCTGCGGCTTCTTTCTTTGTTGTTCCTGGGCAACAATCTCCGACGTCAGAACGTGCGGAGGTTTGGCCGACGGGGCGGGGCCCTTATCTCGCGAAAGTGTCTGTCGCTTCAAACGTCCGGGATCGTCTGCGGTCGCTTGTCGTCGGCGTCGGCCCGTGTAGATAATGACGATCGGGCCGCAAGCGAAGAACCGGTGCCGCGAGGCAACGATCCGACACTGCAGAAAGGAACGACCGATGAGTGCTGACGCAGCCAAACAGTCCCAAGCAGACAACGCACTTGCGCTGGGGCGACGGGAATTGTTGACGTACGGAGCCGTGTTCGGACCGGCGTTGTTGGCCGGAGGGTGGTCGTCTGGTCTGATGGCTGCGGCCGGCAAGACGGCTACCAAATCGAAGCCGGCCGCAAAGGGCAAACGCTATGAAATGAAAAAATCGATCAACTTATGGGCGTTTCCCTATCCGGACCGAATGTCCTTGAAGGAATGTTTCCAACTAGCTCGCGATGCGGGGTTCGACGCGGTCGAGGTCAACTACGATCTGGAGGGGGACCTATCGCCCGAAGTAAGCGAAGCAGACCTGAAGGCCGTCGGCCGCATGGCCCGGCAAATCGGACTGGAAATCAGCGGCGTCTGCTCGTTTCTCTTCTGGCCGTACTCTTTGACGAGCAACGACGAAAAGAAACGGCGGCGCGGCCTGGAACTGGCCGCCAAGATGATCGATGCGGCCCGGTGCCTTGGTACACCCAACCTGTTGGTTGTCCCCGGCGCGGTGTACATCCCATGGATTCCCGAAGAAGAGCCCGTACCGAACGACGTGTGCGAAGAGCGGGCCCGTCAAGCCATCCAGTCGCTGCTTCCTCATGCCAAACGGGCCGGCGTTTCCTTGAACATCGAGAACATTTTCGCGAACGGGTTCCTTTTGTCGCCTTCCGAGCTGGTGGCATTTGTCGACGCGTTCGAGAGCCCGCATGTCAACATCCATTTCGATACGGGGAACATTATGCAATTCCAGTTCCCCGAGCACTGGATTCGCCTTTGTGGACGTCGCATCCGCAACGTCCATTTGAAGGAATATGACAAACGGGCTGGCACCGAACTGAAGCTGGAATCGTTTCGCCCCCTGCTGGACGGGACGACCGACTGGCCAGCCGTCTTGGACGCGCTGCAGGCGGCTGGCTATCGCGGCTATCTGACTTTCGAGTATTTTCACCCGTACCGGCACTGGCCGGAGACGCTCATCTATCACACGTCCGACGCCCTCGACCGCATGCTCGGTCGCAAAGCCTGATCATCCTTCAGAGTGTCTGCCGTGTCGGCGGGCCCCCCGGCGATTGACTCCGCGCGAACACATCGCCGGAGGAAAAGAAACGACAGCGAGTGAGACGACAGCGATGAAGAAGAGCTTCTGGATCGCCTTCTGGGTGGTCGTGTTCGTGACAGGGCCGTTGTTCGGCGAGGAGAACCCGTTTCGTGCGCCTGCCGATCGCTCGGTGGACATCCAGCACTTGAAGCTGGAGTTGGAAGTTTTTCTTTCGGAGAAACGAATCGTCGGCGCCGAGGAGCTGAGCCTTCGCATGCGACGGCCCGTGCGGACGCTCCGACTGAACGCGGTGGACCACGAAGTTCAGTCGGTGCAGGTCCTTGAGGCCGGAGACGAGCGTCCGCGTGCGCTGCCGTTCGACAACACGGGAACAGAACTGGTGATCGACTTCGGCCGCCTTTTGCCGAGAGGCACGGCCTGCCAGCTTACGATTCGTTACCAGGTTCGGGCTCCGAGGTCCGGTCTGCACTTTTTCGGTCCGACGGAGGCGGAACCCGACGTACCGCTGATGGTCTGGAGCCAGGGCGAAGCCGAGTCGAATCGTTATTGGTTTCCGTGTCTGGACCATCCGAACGAGCGACAAACGACCGAACTGATCGTCACGGTTCCCGACGGTTTCGAAGTGGTTTCCAACGGCGTGCTTGTCTCTCGGCGGAAACTGCCGGACCAGCAGAAAGTCCGCTTTCACTGGAAGCAGACGCGGCCTCATGTCGCGTATTTGGTCTCGCTGGTGGTCGGGAAGTTCGCTGTCGGAAGGGACACGTGGCGCGGCCGACCGGTTCTGTACTACGTGCCGCCGGAACGAGCCGCAGACATTGAGCGAACGTTCGGACGAACGGTGGAAATGCTGGAGTTCTTCAGCCGGCGATTCGGCATCGAATACCCTTGGGAAAAGTACGCCCAGGTTGTCGTTGAGCAATTCGTCATGGGCGGTATGGAAAACACCAGCGCGACAACCTTGCACTATCGCGTGATGCATGACGAGCGGGCTATCCAGGACAGCTCGCCCGACGGGCTAATCGCTCACGAACTGGCGCACCAGTGGTGGGGCGACCTGGTCACGTGCAAGGACTGGTCGCACCTTTGGCTCAA
>JAADHY010000071.1 GCA_013151585.1 Planctomycetota bacterium | reverse complement strand
GAGCGCGGCGGCCAGGCGTCTGGCCTGAACGAGCCGGCTTCTGTGCCGGACGCCGCGCGCCCTGGAAGAGTCTCAAGTCCAATTCCCCATGACCGATCAACGGCAACTTTCCGTTGCGGCAGTAACGGCTGTTCGCGACTGACCGGGCCGCATTGTAGGTCCCAACCGCGTCGTCGCGGATCAGGAAAATCACCGTTCCCCGCTCGGTGCCGGCCACCCGATCCAGCAAAGCGATGAAGTCCAGATCGCGGGCCATGTCCGCCCGCCGGATGAACTTTGGCTCTGAACCTTCGTGGATGAAGATGCCGCTTTTGGTGCACTCGACGAAAGTCGGGAGCAGATTCACGCCCGATCCGCTCGGTCGCACCATGACGCGTGCTTCTTTGGGCGGCGCTTTGCGCCGTTTCAGCTCTGCCTCCAGCTCCGCCAGCTCTTTCTCGATCTCGGACCAATCGGGTTTCAGTTCCTTCTCGAGCCGTTCCTTCAGCCGATTGACCTCCGCCAAAAGCCGGATACTTTCCCGCTCATTGCGAATCGCTTTTGCCTTTTCCGAGCGCAAACGGTCCAGCTCCTTCCGAGCCCGGGTGATCGTGTCGGCCTGAGCCAGGAATTGCTCCAAGACCTTGACATCTTCCTTGGCCTTGGCAATCTGCTCCTGCAGTTTCTGGTACTGCTCCGCCCGCTCCGCCTTTCGCCCTTCCGGTCGGTCCATTTGCCCGACCGCCAGACCGGTGATCAGCAGCGTCAGGACGCCGATCACGCAAGCTAGAATGCTTAGGAAGGGGAACAGAGAGACGCCTTGTTCTTCGCCTTTGCGCCGTCGAGCCATGAGTGCGCTCCGCTATGAGCCGCTTGATACGATCTTGCGACGGACCTGAAATTCGGGGCTTTCGCGAACCCCTACTTGGGCTTCAGACGCGGTCCGCCGTCCTTGCGCCCGAAGAGGCCCCATCGGCGACGCGGGGCCGTCTCGACCACGACTTGCTTCTGCCCCAACTCCTCCAGCACGCCATTCAGGACGTTCAGTCCCTCATGCAAATTCGCAAAGTACGCGTGAAGAGCCTGAGCCGATTGCCGCATTGACTGGCAGACTTGCGTCTGAGTCTGTTCGGTACTTTGAGCCAGAGCCTGCATCCGAGCGGCCTGTTCGCTTTGTAGCCTCGCGACTGCATCACAGGCGGAAGCCACGCTCGACGCCAGCTCGCTTTGTTTCTGCAAAACCGTTTGACTGAGCCGCTCGAACTCTTCCATCCGCTGCTTCTGCTGTTCTTTTTCAATTTTGGCCAGCCCTTCGGCGACCTGACGGGCAACAGTCGAGCCGATGCTTTCCAATTTCTTTGTCCAGGTCTCCAGCTCCGCCTGATGTTGACTCAGCGCCTTCTCCAGAGCGGCCTGGATGTCCGACCGAGCGGCTTCAGCTTTCTCGGTCCGATCGGCGTCCTTCAAACGCCGGAGGAAATTCTCGTTGCAGTATTCATCCACCCAGTTCAGCAAATCCTCTTCCGACTTCTGCATCGAGCTGGTCGGGAACATGATCAAAATGCTCATGACCAACGCGACGAGAGTGGTGTCGAAAGCCGTCGCCAGACCGCCGGTGACGCTCCCCAAAGCCTGCTTCAAAGCCTCGACGTTCTGAGCGCTCTCCATGGTGGCCGCAAAACCTCCTACGGCCGCGCTGATGCCGATGACCGTCCCGATGAACCCTAGAATCGGAATCGCCCAGATAAAGACTTTGATCAAAGTGTAGCTGGACTCCACGGAGTTGGCGTCGATGTTGGACTGAGACTCCAGGCGGGCCGCAACTTCCGCGTGATTGTTCAATACCCGGAAATGCTCCAGCCCTCGCAACACTCGGTTGATCAAAAAGCTCTCGCTCGGCTTCGCCGGCAGTCCGCGAATGTGCTGGACAAACTGGTCCACCGTTTCTTGAGTGATGTGGGGCGAGATGTCCGTCGGCAGCAAGTCAAAGAGCATCGACTCCTTCTGGCGCACCAGCTTCCGCGATTTCAGATACAAAATCGCCAGCGCCCAGGTCATCAGGAATACTTCGACAAAGGGGACCCAGCCCCGCGCCAAAAAGAGCTGCCCCAAATAGAACTTGTGAAGCGGCAACGCCACGACCACGTAAAAAGCGACAGCCAGGGCCAAACCCAGGAGGCCGCTCTTGATCATGCTCACGTCCGTCCCGCTCTCGCCTTCATCGGACGGAGCGGACGGCGGAGGCTCGGACGGTTCCTCGGGCGCCGGACGCTCGCTCGGTCGCGCTGGCTCTTTCTCTTTGGCCGACGGGGTGGCTCCTTCTTTGACCGTCGGGGGGGCTCCGCCTCCTCCTTCCGAGACAGCCGGCTCCGTTCGCTTCGGAGCTTGCACCGTCATGACGTTGTGGCAGTAGGGACAGCGAACGCGCCGCCCCACGTTCTCCTCACTGACCTTCAGGTTTTTGCTGCAGCTCGGACAAGCAAACTGGAAGTACATGAGGACACTCCGGAACTCGAAAAGACTTGCACGCGACCCTTTGTTCGAGCAACCCGGCGGCCCCGTTCCCTCGATGAATAACGCCGATCTTCAACTGAAACAGACCGCTCTTTTGTCGCTCCCGCTTGGTTCCTACATTACCCGGCCCACGCCCCCTTGACAAGGGGCGGGACGCTTGCGAGATTCCCTGAACGAGCCGTCTTGACGCGTGCTCCTTTTCCTCTCTCGATTCCACTGCCTTCGGCGCCAAACCTGCTCGCCGAACTCCATTTTTCGCAAAATTTCCTCCAACCCGATGCCCTCCTCTTGACGATACATACTCCTGTATGTCATACTCTCGTATGTAATACGATTGTATGTATCCAATTGAGAGCCGAGGGCTGGAGGCTGGACGTCTTGTCCATTCGCAATTCCCCACGGCGTCCCGCTCCTGACTCTCTGCTCTCCGCCAATCTGAGGAGCTTACCGATGGCACGCAAACCGCTTTCCGAACGGCCGGCCCAGATTCTGAAGTTCATTCGCGAGGAGCTTCAGACGAAAGGCTATGCGCCGACCGTGCGCGAAATCTGCCGCGAAGTGGGACTGAAGTCACCGCGGAGCGTGCAGCTTCATCTGGAGACGCTCGAGCGGGAAGGTTACATCACGCGAACCGAGCGGACGTCGCGGTCGATCCAGTTGACCGACCGGCCGCGCGGACTGCGGCTCTTAGGTCATGTCCCGGCCGGTACGCCCATCGACGCGGTGGAAGACGCCGAGCAATTCGACTTCGAGGCTCACTACAACGCCGAAGACCACTTCATGCTGAAAGTCCACGGCGACTCGATGATCGAAGATCACATCGCCGACGGCGACATGGTCGTCGTCCGCAAACAGGCGACTTGCCAAAACGGCGACATCGTGGTGGCCCGCACGCCCGACGGCGAAGTCACGCTGAAACGCTTCTACCGCACGAAGAATCGCATCCGGCTGCAGCCGGCCAATAAAGCGATGAAGCCCATTTACTGCCGGTCGGTGGAGATACTGGGCGTCGTGGTCGGGGTGGTGCGGCAGATGGCGTGAAGGAGGAGCAGAAAATTGCAAATTGAAAATTGGAAATTGCAAATTTTCAATTTGCGATTGCTTCATCCTCAACTCTCAACCCTCGACCCTCAACGTTCAACAGCTCCAGCGACCATGATTGCCAACCATCTGCAACCAAACGATTCCCACAAGGAATGGATCAAAATCTTGTCAGAGCGGATTCGGGCGGTGGAGCGGGCGGCGCGATACGCCGGTTCGATCGTCCATCCGCGATGGCGCCCCTCCGAGTTCGGACCGCTGGAGCCGCTGTTTGCGCCGAACGGCCTGGAGGCCGGTTCGCTGGTGGAATGGCTCTCGGAGGGCTGGGGGGATGGCGCGATGACGCTGGCCTTTCTTTTGGCTCGACGCGTTTTAGACGAAAAGGGTGTCTTGGTCGTGATCGATGACAGAGTGGCTGCGCAGTGGGGCGCGTCCTCGGAGTTATCGCGTGGAAGGTGGTCGTTTTACGCCGCGGGAGCGGCTCGTTGGGAGCTGCCTCTTGAGCGGCTGATCGTGATTCGGCCAGAAAGGGCGCGGGATCGGTTGTGGGCCTTGGAGCAATCGTTGCGATGTCCGGCTGTGGCGGCTGTGTTCGCTCGGCTGGAAAGAGCGTCTTCTTTGGTTTTGCGCCAGCTGCAATTGGCGGCGGAGACAGGCGGCACGGTCGGGCTGCTAGCCCGTCCGCTTTCGGCACAGCGAGAGCCATCCTGGGCGAGCGTGCGGCTGCGGGTGGAAGCTCGGCCGTCGACGGCGGACGGTTTCACTCGACGACTGCGGGTCCAGCGGCTATCCGGCCGCGGCGTTTGGGATCGACTGACGATCGAACTGGAGATTGACCATGTCACGGGTGATGTGCGTCTGGCTGCCGAACTTTTCGATCCAGCGCGTGCGAGCCGAGCGGCCGGAGCTTAACGACCGTCCGTGTGTGCTTTACCGCGCGTCGGCAAGCCGAGGGGTTCAGGTAGTTGCTTGCTCGCGTTCGGCGAGCCTCGCGGGAGTGGTGTCTGGAATGCCGCTGGCCGAAGCCCAGGCGCTGCTGGACGGAGCGGCTCGGGCGGGGCGGTTGCCCGAACCTGCCCTCCTGCCCGACAACCCAGACGCTGATCAGGCGGCTCTCCGATCGCTGGCTTGGGCTTGCAGCCGGTTTTCGCCTTGGGTGAGCATCGAGCCCTCCGAGCCGCTCGACACGCTGGTCCTGGACATCACCGGCTGCACGCATCTGTTCGGCGACGAATGGGCCATGGCCGCCCAAGTCGCGGGAATGCTGCACCGCTGCGGATATTTTCCTTTCATCGCGTTGGCCGATACGATCGGAGCCGCTTGGGCCTTGGCCCATTATGGCGATTTTGTCCGCGGCCGACCTCGACGGCTGGAATCGCTGCCCGTCGACGCTTTGCGTCTGCCGGCGTCGGTCGTGCAGACGCTGCATGCCTTGGACCTGCACCGCATCAGCCAACTCGACCGATTGCCTCGTGCCAGCCTGCCGTCTCGGTTCGGCTCGATCCTCATCCAGCGATTGGACCAACTGGCCGGCCGCCAGCCCGAATCGCTTGCTCCGATCCCGCCGCCCGAACCCATCGAAGCCTGCCGTTCGTTCGAGTATCCCGTTTCGGACGCTCGCGCTTTGACCGTGGCCCTGCGACAATTGCTCGACCAGGTTCTGAAAACCCTCCCGCCACACGAAGGCATTCTGCGGTTGACCGTTCGCTTGCAGACGGCTGAAAAGAAGCCCGTCCCGTTCGAGGTGGGTCTGGTTCGCCCAACCGAATCGGCCGAGCATTTGATGCAACTGCTTCGGTTGCAATGGGAGCGCCGATCGCTTCCAGATCAGGTGACGGACATCCGCATCCGCGTGGCTCAGACCGCGCCGATGCTGTCGCGACAGCGATGGCTGTTCGGCGATGGAACCGGGCTGAGCGGCGTCCGACGGGAGGACGAGCGGCATCTGGCCGAATTGCTGGACCGGCTCAGCAACCGGCTCGGGCCGAACTGTGTCTTGCGCCCTCAGCTTCAACCCGACGCTCAGCCGGAACGAGCTGTCGTTTACGAGCCGGTTCAAACGTTTGTCGTTCCGGCTTTAGCCGCCAAAAACCGCCTGAAGGCAAAGGGTTCTCGGAGTGACCGAAAGGCAAAAGACGGAAGGAACGCTTTCTTTCCCGGCCAGCAAACATTGTCCCTTGTAGCCGACCGTCCGTTGCAAATCTGTCAGCCCCCGATGGCTGTGGACGTGATGTCCGTCGTGCCGGAAGGTCCGCCTTTGCGAGTTTGGTGGAATGGCCGATCGGACGACGTAGTCCGCAGTTGGGGTCCGGAACGCATCCAGACCGGATGGTGGCGCGAGGAGACCGTTCGTCGCGATTACTTCCGAGTGGAACTGGCGGACGGCCGTCACTTGTGGCTATTCCGCGACCTCGTCCGAGACCAGTGGTTTTTGCACGGAACGTTTGATTGAAGGTTGAGGGTTGAGAGGCTTTTGCAATTCTTTTTTCCTCGGCTCTCCGCTTCTTCCGTGGGCCATGTCCACTTTGGGATGAAGCCATGCCCGATTTGCCTCCGCCAAAGCGACACGTGTCTTGGACCGAATCGCGGTCGGACTGGACCGCAGGGGATCGGCTGCGCGAGCCTCGTCGGAGAAGTCGCGCCGGTCGCTACGCCGAGCTGCACTGCAAAACGAACTTTTCCTTTTTGGAAGGAGCATCGCATCCGGATGAGCTGGTTCAGCAGGCCGCTCACTTGGACTACGCGGCCTTGGCGATCACCGATCGGAACAGTCTGGCTGGAGTGGTGCGGGCGCATGTCGCGGCCAAAGAAGTCGGGCTGAAGCTGCTCGTGGGAGCGGAAATCACGCCCATCGACGGCTTGCCCGTCGTCTTGCTGGCCACCGATCGAGCGGCGTACGGACGGCTGTCTCGGCTGATCACGCTCGGTCGCCGCCGAGCCCCCAAAGGCCAATGCCAGCTCACGTTCCAGGACATCGCGGAACACGCCGACGGGCTGCTGGCGGGAGTGATTGTCCAGAAGGCAGAAAGGAGAAGGCAGAAGGCAGAAAGGGAGCGAGGAACAGGAAAGGAAGACTGCAAATTGCAAATTGAAAATTGCAAATTGAAAATTGGCAAATCGTTCCCCCTCAACTCTCAACCCTCAACCCTCGACCTTCTCCACCGCTACCGCGATGTTTTCGGCGATCGATGTTATCTGTTCGCCGAGTTGCATTGCGGGGCCGAGGATCGCTGGTGGTTGCAGCAGATGGCTCGGTGGGCCTCCGAAACTCGCATTCCGCTGGTGGCGGCCAACGATGTGCACTATCACGTTCCTGGTCGACAGCGACTGCAAGACGTGCTCACAGCGATCCGACACGGTTGTTCGGTGGCCGAGTTGGGCGGTCGGTTGTTTCCGAACGCGGAGCGGCATCTGAAATCCGAAGCGGACATGCTTCGCCTGTTCGCCGACCGGCCGGACGCCGTGGCTCGGACGATCGAACTGGTCGACCGCTGTCGGTTCTCGCTGGACGAACTGCGTTACAACTATCCCGAAGAGCTCTGCCCGCCCGGCCAGACGCTCATCCAGCACTTGACGCGGCTCACGTGGGACGGAGCCCGCCGGCGCTACCCGCAAGGCGTTCCAGAAAAAGTTCGCCGGCTGATCGAGCACGAGCTGCGGCTAATCGAAGAGCTGCAGTATGAGTCGTACTTTCTGACCGTTTGGGATCTGGTGCGGTTCGCTCGCAGCCGTGGCATCTTGTGCCAGGGACGTGGCTCGGCCGCTAACTCCGTCGTTTGCTTTTGTCTGGGCATCACCTCGGTCGATCCGGACCGGATCGACGTTTTGTTTGAACGGTTCGTCAGCAAAGAGCGCAACGAGGCACCAGATATCGATGTCGACTTCGAGCACGAGCGACGGGAAGAGATCCTTCAGTACATTTATGAAAAGTACGGGCGGGAGCGGGCTGGGATGACGGCCGAGGTGATCACGTATCGGCCGCGTTCGGCCGTGCGCGATGTCGGCAAGGCTTTGGGACTGTCGCTGGATCGCGTCGACACGCTCGCCAAGAACTTAGAAAACTTCAACGATCCGGAAGGTCTGGAAGACCGTTTTCGTGAGATCGGCTTCGACCCGCAATCGCGGTTGAGCCGGCAACTGATTTCCCTGGTGCAGGAACTGGTCGGGTTCCCGCGTCACCTGTCGCAGCATGTGGGCGGGGTGATTACCCAGGATCGATTGTGTGAGCTGGTCCCCATCGAGAACGCCGCCATGCCCGGCCGCACGGTCATCCAATGGGACAAAGATGATTTGGACGCGCTGGGGATTCTGAAAGTCGACTGTCTGGCCTTGGGGATGCTGACGGCGATTCGGAAGTGCTTTGAATTGGTCCGGCGTCATACTGGACGGAAACTGACGCTGGCGAACGTCCCGGCCGAAGACCCGCGCGTGTATGAGATGATCAGCCGAGCCGACACGATGGGCGTTTTCCAGATCGAAAGTCGCGCTCAGATGAGCATGCTGCCGCGTCTGCGTCCCCGCTGTTTTTACGATCTGGTGATCGAAGTAGCCATCGTGCGTCCCGGGCCGATCCAGGGCGATATGGTCCATCCGTACTTGCGGCGGCGAGCGGGACGGGAGCCGGTGGAGTATCCGGACGAGCGGGTTCGGGCGGTTCTGGAAAAAACGCTCGGCGTGCCCATCTTCCAGGAACAGGCGATGCGGCTGGCTGTCGTGGCGGCGGGGTTCACACCGGGAGAAGCCGACCAGTTGCGACGCGCCATGGGCGCCTGGCGGCGTCCGGGTCTGATCGATCAATTCCGCCAGAAGCTGATCCAAGGCATGATCGCCAACGGCTATTCGCAGAAGTTCGCCGACCAGGTGTTCCGTCAGATTCGCGGCTTCGGGGACTACGGGTTTCCGGAATCCCATGCAGCCAGCTTCGCGCTTTTGGTTTACGTGTCAGCCTGGCTGAAGCGATACTACCCGGCCGCTTTCACGGCCGCGCTTCTGAACAGCCAGCCCATGGGCTTCTACGCGCCCGCTCAATTGATCGCTGACGCCCGCAAACACGGTGTGGACGTTCGGCCGGTGGATGTCAATTTCAGCCACTGGGATTGCACGCTAGAACCAGCGGCTGAGACATCCCCGGCCCCACTCTCGCGAAGAAGGAGAGGCACTCGTCCGGAAAGCGATCCGTTGTCGGCGAAGTCTCTGTGGGCCTTGCGGCTGGGGTTCCGCATGGTCAAGGGGTTGTCGGAAAAGCACGCCGAACGGATCATCCGGCGGAGGACGGAAAGCCCATATCGGTCGTTCGACGATTTCGTGCGGCGGACCGGGCTGACCAGCGGCCCTCTGCGGCAACTCGCTCAGGCCGATGCCTTTGCTTCGCTGGGGCTCAATCGGCGCCAGTCGTTCTGGAATGCCTTGCCCCGACAGCACCTCGACCCTTTGCTCTGGACCGACGAGGAGCCACCAGTCGCGTTGCCGTCCATGTCGGTGCGAGCGGAAGTCACCGCCGACTACCAGGCGTTCGGCCTCTCGTTGCGGCGGCATCCGATGAGTTTCCTGCGCGGCCGGCTGGAAAGATGGCAAGTTGTTCCAGCCGAGCGACTGGATCAGCTCCCGCCGGGAACGCCGCTGAAAGTGGCCGGTTTGGTTTTGCTGCGTCAGCGTCCCAGCACAGCCAGCGGGATTACGTTTGTGACATTGGAGGATGAAACGGGCATCGTCAACTTGATTGTCCGGTCGGACGTCTGGCAGCGCTATCGCCGAGCCGCTCACACGGCCACCGCCCTTCTGGCTTGGGGCCGCTTGCAACGCGAATCGGGCGTCATTCACGTGCTGGTCTGGAAACTGGAAGACCTGGAGCCGCTATTGGGTGATGTGCCGGTTCGCTCACGAGATTTTCAGTAGCGTGGCTGAGCCACAGGCAAGCACGAAACGGGCACGCAGGCCGAACAGGCGAAAAAAAGCCCGGCTTCCAGGAGAGGCCGGGCTCTTGCTGTTTCGTTTTCTGTTTGTCAGACGCGACTATTCATCGTCGCCCGTGCTGGGATCGTCCTTGCCGCAAACGTCCACGTACCGGATCGGCTTGCAATCGCAGTCGTCAATATGATCATTGAAACCGAAGCCTCGAATGCTCGCATGAGGCTTCCCGCCGTACTTGTCTTTGCGCAGGCCGGTCACGTTGTAAGTCTGAGACACAGCGCCGATGGCATGCGAGATGTCATTCAGCTCTTGAGTGACCGCATCACGGACGGCCGTCAAGCCCACCACCATCGCCAGCACGGCGATCGTCATGACCAGCACCAGCTCGGCCGAAATGACAAAGCCGAATTCGTCAGCGTAGAGTTTCTTCAACATTCCTGAGTCCCCTTGTGTTTTCGAGTGGTCTGTGAGAGAGACGTGAGAGAGACAACCCGAGCCTCCTGCTGCTTGCTGCCGCAAAAGCCGGTCGCGTTCCGGCCAAAGGCAACCTGAGGCAACTCCTTGCCCGTCGACATGGCCATGTCGACCGACTCAACAATGCACAAAGCGTGCCGAACCGGCTTCGGTAACAAGATGCTGGTCACCCGGCGAACGGAGCTTCTCACCCTAAAGCCCGACCCAGCCGTCACTTGGGCGCATCACCCGACTACAACATCCGTGGAAGGCGGAGCCAGCGTGACGACCCGGCGTGTCAACGACCCTTAACAACTTGATCAAACAATCTGTTCGGGCAAGCTGACACTGCGATGCACGCTGGGGAGAGGGAAAAACAGTCAGACGACCTCGCAGTACAGACCCCGGCCTAAAGAATGAGCCGCAAAATGAGAAGAGTATGTCGCTGACGTCGGAGCAACAGAAAACGGCGCCGAAACCGCCTTCTTATGCGTCCGGGCCCGGCTCATTGGTGAGATTCAGCGAATAGGGAGAAAGGCGCTCGTACGAGACGGCCGACGACTCGCCCAAGGCGAACATTCTGGCCGAATCGTTTTCCACTTTGCGGCATCTTGGATACTAATGCGGCAAGCGATCACTCGTCGGTCGCCGCTGCCTCGGGCTGCTCCTGTCGATCCCAGTCCATCAGATGCTCTTCTAGCGCAACGATCGAGACGATCTGTTTTCCGTTTTCGGAGCTTTCTTTCAGCTCAAAGCCGGCCTCGCGGAGCTTTTCGGCCTGTTCCGAGTCTTTGTCCAACGTGCCATCATCGCGCAGCGCTCGCCACCATTGCAGATGGGGCCAGTCCCGGCGGATGGTCCGGAGGCAGTTCTGCATCGTGCGTCCGCTTGCCCCCGCGCTGAAGCCAGCCCGACGGGCGATGGCACTATAGGTGGCCACCTTGTCGGCGCGCTTCAGCTCCCAGAGGATTTCCGCCACTTCTTGGGCTCGTACAGAAGCCATTTTCGTTCCCCTTGTTCTTGAACCTTGCCCGTCGTGCGGCGGCGACCGTCCCTCCTGCGACCGCCTCCCACGCCGCTGCGACATTCCCCCCAAATTTTCACAGAACGTCGTACTGTCAGAGTTGTACTCGTCGCCGCGATTCCCTTGAATTGTCTATTGTTAGGCTAACCAATTGCCCTGTTTGGCTCAACCCCTTATGCTATTTACGGCATAGACAGACGTTTCGATCATCCGGCCAAGTTGCAGCGCGCTGGAAGGAGATGCGGGCCATGGCTTCCCTTTATCATGCTCATGGAGTCCGGTTCTGGGTGCCCGATGACTGGACGCTGAGCGAACAAGACGCGGGGCATCAAGTTTCAATCAACGTGCAAAGCCCGGAAACGTCTTTCTGGTCGTTGACTCTTTTTTTTGACCGGCCGGAACCTCGGCGCGTGGCGGAAGCGGTCTTGCAGGCCTTTCGGGAAGAGTACGACGACATCGACGTTTATCCGGGCGAATGCGGCGCTCGCGGCCACGGGGCTGTCGCGCACGACATCGAGTTTTTCTGCTGGGAGTTATTGAACAGCGCGTTCCTTCGAGTCTTCCAGACGCAACGCTTTACCGCTCTCATTCTTTTTCAAGGCACCGATACCGAGCTTCGCGAGACACGGCCGATCCTGGACCGTATCTCCGAAAGCTTGCGATGGGATGAGTCAGAGAACGCAGACGGTCCTTCGGTTTGAAGCTCGCAGAAGACCGAGGCCCGCCCGCGGCGGATGAACCGCCCTCCGGTTTTTCTCAAGCCGAGGGCGGATGTTCCCACGCGGGGACTTGGCGCGGCCCCGCGTCTGCCGGACGGCTGAACTGTCTGTTTTGGGGAAGATCGCACCGAGGGAAGGCCGCATGTCGCAGGCTCGCCGGAGTTGCGGAACTGCCGAGAGAATGCGTGTATTGCCAGATACGCTGCTTCAAATGAACGCAGACAGATTGCCGCGCGTGTCGCAGCATCCAAAACGAAGGAGCAAACCATGAAATGGTCTGGACCAGTATCCTTCCTCTTGATCGGAGTCCTTGTGGCCGTGACAGGCGCGGCATCACCAGGGCGGCGGGGGGATGCGGCGGTGAGGAACAGCGAGGAGCGACGGTCAGATGACACGTCCGAAGCGGCCCGTGCCGAACCGCAGATCGTGTTGCAAGAACAGCCGGGCGGCGCCGTGCGGATCGTGATCCGTGCAGCCGACAACTCTCGACCGACAGTCTACCAAGTCGATTTATCGAAGCACCACCGTCCGGCTCGCGACGAGAACGATCCGACCATCCGCCGTTGGGAATCGTACCGTTTCGGCGCGTTCGTTCACTTCAACATCAACACGTTTTGCGGCACGGAGATTTGTCGTGCGAAAGACCCGAAAAGATTTGATCCATCCCACTTGGACGTAGCTGGTTGGATCGCAGCATTCAAGAAGGATACGCGGTCTTGACGGTCCGACACACGTCCGACTTTTTGCTGTGGGATAGCGCCACGACTCACTGCGACGTGATGGCGAGCCCCGTGGCGACGGACGTCGCCCGAGCGTTCGTGCGCGAGTGCCGACGACAAGGGATCGCTCCTGGCTTCTACTACTGCATGTGGGGCGGCCCGAAATGGAACACTCGCCCGAACGCTCGGGCCGTGATCCTCGCCCAGTTGCACGAACTGACAACTCTGTTCGGAGAGATTCCTCTGTTTTGGATCGACATGATGCTTTGGGCTCCCCCGGACCTGACGGCGCAGCAGGTCTACGATGCGATCAAAAGCCGTCAACGGAACGCGGTGGTCCATCTGAACCAACACGTGCAGGATGGCACGCAGATTCGCTACTTTCCGACCGACGTGCTCAACGGAGAGATCACTTTGCCTCCGCTGAACGGCCACCAGCCCTACCGCACGGTCGAGGGGAAGCGGTACTACCTGCCTTACGAGTTCGAACCAGTCTCGCAAGGCTGGGGCCTCCGACGGGTGGCCGACACGCCGCTGGGGCCCGGCAGTTGGTTCACGTACGGAGCCGGTCGGGGTTTCGAAGCGAGTCGTGCGTTTCCCGTCAGACCGCTCGCTAAGTGGATCAAGCAAGCGTATGATCGGGGCGCAAGCAACGTGTTGGTGGCGGCAGCACCGGATCACACGGGACGACTCCGTCCGGAGGACGCGGAGCAACTTGTTCGGCTGGGCCGAGCGTTGGGGCCTTATCTGAACCGGTAGTCTTGAGACGCACGCGCCGCATGCCGAACTCGGAGCGTCAAACTGCAGCTCAAGAGCCCCCTTCGCAGCGGGGGTTTGGTCGAGCTCGAGCCGGGGCGCCCGACGCTCACGGCGCCAGCGTCCAGCCGTAGCTATTCAGTTCCAGCGCCAGAAAGATGCATCCTGTGGCCAACGCGGCGACAGAGAGAAACAAAAGGGCCACATAAATATCCGGCGTGGGATTGCTGCGTGGTTCAGAGCTTCGTGGTGACATTGTCGCCCTTTTCGATTACACCATTCTTTGCTCGCTCGATCACAGTGCCTACGGCCTGGTCGGGGGTCACCAGATCAATGCGGATTTGACCGAGGTACTTAGGCCGCGCTCCTTCGCCCTGAGCCACCCGATAAACGTAGACCTTGTGCCCTTTCAACAAACCATCGTCGCTGCCGATGGAAATCCGGACCAGATCCTGTCCGTTCCGGGGATTGTGTCTCGTTTCCAACACTTTCCCGACGACCAACGGAGGCGGCGCCTGCTCACTGACGTATGCGCGGGGGTCGGTATCCAGACCGTTGACGCGGACGACTTTCTCCAAGAAGGCCAAATGCTGCAGCATCCGTTCGTGTTTGGCCAGCAACTGTTCCTGCTCGGTGCGGAGCGTGTAAAGCTCGTCTTCTAGCGAACGGTTGCGGCTGATCATATCGTCGAGGTCCTTCTGGAGCTTCGCGTTGACCCGCCGCCACTCCATCGATTCTTTCCGACGTTCGCGAGCCTCTTCTCCGGCGATCGCCGCCAGCGCTCGTTCCGTATCCAACTGGGTCTTGGTGGTTTCCAACTCGGCGGTTTTGGCTTCTAGCTGCTGCCGTAAGACCCGGGCCTCGTTTTCCGCCAAATTCGCCCGGTTCTGTTCGTCCTGCAGCTTGGCCGTCATTTCGTCCTTGTACTGCTGGTATTCTTCTTCCAGGTCCTGGAACTCGGTTTCCTTTTGCTGCAACTGTTGCTGCAGCTCGGCCGCATGCTGCTTCCAGTTCTGTTGCACGCTGTAGACAGCGCCCGCGAAAGCCATGAAGCAGATGCTTAAGACGACCTGAACGACAATCAGTATTCGCCCCACGAATGTCATCGGATCAACTCCTGTCGTGCATCACTCGTACGCGGGCTTGGCGGCGGCTTCCAATTGCCGCTTGCGCCGCTCCAGCCGCTCGTTCACTCCGTCGATCCGAGTCAGCAGGTCCTGGAGCCGCTTTTTCTGCTCAGAAAGCCGATAGGCATCCGTCCGCAGCTCTTCCAGTTGGCTCCGCAAACGATAGACATCTTCCCGGCGCCGCTGAGCCTCCTTCCGCAACGTCAAGGCTTCCTGCGCCACCCGATCGCCGTCTTTGGCAATTTGGTCGATTCTCGCCTGCTGCTGTCGCAGCTCTTCCTGAAGCTCTTTCGTTCGCTGCTCCATCCCCTTTTGATCAATTTGGATCAGCTTGGACGCCTCCTCAATTTGCGCCTGCAGGCGGGGAATGCGTTCCTCGAGCTGAGCGATCTGTTCCTTCTGAGCCGCAATCTGATCTTCCCGCGCGGCGATGATTGCCTGAGCGAGAACCGGCGTCGGCGAACCCACGGTCTCCTGGTCTCGCCGTCTTTTGACGGTCCAAAGCACCGCTTCGCCCGAACTCAGCTCGAAGATGTAGTCCCTTTCCAGGAGGGCCTTTTCGGCATCCCAGTTGATCCCGCCCGCAGAGTTCACCAGCGCAAACCCCATGAACGCCAGGCTTGCCAAAAGGACGAACACTGCCAGCGCTTTGCCGAGCCGAGTCATTAAGGACGTGTCCTCAGAAAACTTTTCCGTCGTACGCTGTCGTGAAAGGAGCGTGTTCGGCGCGTGCTTGTGTGCTCGCACAGCCGTCCTTGCAACCACAACTCACCAAACAAGAGCTGCCGGCCACCGACAAGCCGCGAAAGACACGCACCCTTGGCAAAATTATAAGCCACCGGAAAAACCAGCGTCAATTCGATCCCTTTTTTCTGAACAACTTCCGTAACAATTCCTCCAGCTTCTCCGCTTTTCGTAACGATCGTGCCGGTCCCGGACCAGGGGCCGATAGCCGCGCTTTGCGGCGCATGCCGACGAGATGCCTGCAACGTCTCTCGAGACGGGCCGGCTGTGACGAATGCTCGACTTGCACGGCCTTCTCTAAGACTGCGGACCGCGACCCCATCGGGCGCGACACCGGCCTCCGTCTTTGTTTTTCGGCCTCCGCCTCGGGTGACGTCGACTGAGGCCGGCTTAAATTCGGGACTCGCAGGCATTTGCAGTCGGCTGAGACAGTTTTACCTGTTGAGCGACTCATGCCGGAGTCGATTAATCTTCCGCCCGTCCCACGACGGTAGCCCGGCAAGCCGAAGGCGTGAACTCCCTGGAGCTCAAGGCGGGGCCTTTCCGAAAGAGACTGGTGGTTTCACCGCCACCGCTTCCCGGATCATTGGCCACCCCGGTCGGATCGCGCGCAAAACAAAAAGCCCGGCTGAAACGAGAAACGGCTTCCCTGCCGCAGAGCCATCCTTGGTGCCTGAGAGCCAAAGAGGGAGGAGGGAAATACGCACTGAGTGAGTTGATGCGCGTTTCTCGACAAGCCGGGCGTCGGAATATCAAGATCAAGATTGAGCAGGATTCAGCCTGACCAGGGGCCGCCCGCGAATCAGCAAGATGCGTGTCCGCTGCGGACGGCCTGGCGTTTTGTGGCGTTAATCGGCCATGTCGCGGAA
>JAADHY010000072.1 GCA_013151585.1 Planctomycetota bacterium | reverse complement strand
CTACACGCGGCGGAAGACGTGCGGAATCGGCTTTTCGATGAATTGCCGGCATGTGCCCGATGGGCGGCCGACCGAGGCGGTGAGAGTGCGAAGGGGCTGCGAGAACGAATTCTCCGAACCTTTCGAAACGCCGTCGACCAGAACCGACTCCCTGACCGGGGACAGTTGCAAGCGCTCGAGCAGGAACGCCTGACGGAGGCACAACGACTGGAGGTCAAGCTGCTGCAATTGTTCGAGTTGGCGCGACAGCTTGAAAAGGAGCTTGAAAGGGACCAGGTCGCCCGACCAGAAGAACTGGATCGGTTGGCTCAGCTCACTCGAGAAGCATCGGCCGGGCTCGATGAAATGGCGTCGCTGGTTCGCGATTACGCCGTTCAGCTTGACCGCCGGGCGGCCAATGAGTCCGCTCACCCACAGCCGTCGCTGTGGCGGGACATCCGAGACGCGGCTCGTTGCCCTCTTTTGCCTGCGGGGTTGCGAAGTGACTTGTGTCGGTGGCTGGAACAATTTGCCGAGATGATGAACGCCAGTTGGTGGCAGGACTACGAGGAAAGGCAAGCTGGACGGAAGGCGCCGACGGAAAAGGATTACGTCGAGCGGCTGGGTTTCCGGCGGGGCATGTGGTCCGCTTTCTGGGCGATCCAAACGTTGTCGCTGGCAGCGCGAGATTCGGTTTCAATCAACGAACTTTGGGATCGGTGGTATCGCGCGTGGCGCGAGGCGACTCGGGACCATCCGGCCGCAGGTTCGTCCGAATCCGGTTTTGTGCCGGTGGAGGAGAGCGTGTTGGAGCTGGGACGAATGCTGAGAGGCGAATGGCTGACGAAGCGGTTGCAAGTCGAGAGGGCCGTGCGATCCGCTTCGGAAGACATCCGCGTCCGCCGCGCTCAATTGAGGCGTGCCGATCGACTCGCACGAACTCTCCATCCGTGCGACGCCGTGAAACTGGCTGGTGACGATCGGCCGACCCCTGCCTTGGCAGCGTTCGAACAGAGCGAGCTGTTGCTCCTACAAGCCGAACGCTACTTGGATGACTTCTGGGCCGATTGGTACCAGACGGCGGTCGAAGAATGTTTGACGGCCGTTGACCGGCTGCAAGTTCCGCAGTGGCAAAAGCGGCGCAGAGAACTTGCGTCTCGGCTGGCAGGACGCCGAACGGCAAAAGTCGACGTGCAAGGTGGTCCCGTCCGGTTCGGAACCAAACAGCGTGTCGAAGCACGGCTCAACGTCGTTCCGGACGGCGATTTGCCCAAAGGGCTTGCGGCCGTGTGGCTGAACTGGGATACGGACACCGGCGTGGTCTTAGAGCATGCAGGTCGTCGGTCGCTCCGATTGGGGTTTGCTGATTCCTCCGGCGCACGGCCGAGCGTGGGTTTCGCGCTGCGCAAAGTCCGTTTCGATCCTTCCCGGTGCCCGTTCACGTTCGAGGCGGATGCCCACGTCCTGTTTCGCGGGCATAGCTGGCCGCCGCCGAAAGGAACAAAGGCCGTTCGAATCGAACCCTGTCGGCCGAAAGGCACGGTCCTGGCTTACCGGGCGCTGAATGTGCCGTATGGCGCAGTCCGCGTAGCAGGCTTGGACTTACGACCGATTCTTTTCGTGCTCGATTGTTCTTATAGCATGGACAAGCCGCTGCCCGACGGGCCCACGCGTTTCGAAAGCGCGGTGGAGGTGCTGCGAAAGACATTCGAGTCGCTGGCGGCGCAGCCGCGGCTGGGGCCGGTCCGCGAAGCGGGCTTGATGGTGTTTGGTCATCGTTCGCGAAAGCTCAAGACGGACAACTCGCCGGTCGTCAATTCCCATTGGGAAGGCAAAGTGCCGGATGCCGTCGCGAAGGATCCTTGCAACGACTACGAGTTGGCCGTGCCGGTCCGTCCGCTTGGGCCGCAGCAGTCTCAGCGACTGCATGAATGGCTTCAAAGTTTACAGCCATGGGGAAACACACCGCTGTTGGCGGCGATTCGAGACGCGTATCGAAGCCTTTCCGAACGTGCCGACATCTCAGAAGCGCTGGTTGTGGTAATTACAGACGGCCAAGATACGTGTGATCCGGACGGCCAAATCCGCCGCCGGCTAAAGCAAATGTTGGCACGCCAGCACCGGATGCACAAGCGCATCGAGTTGTTGCTGGTCGGCTTCACTGTGGACGAGGAGACGGCGACAGTCTTGCGCGCTCTGGCGAGCGAACTGGGGGCGAAGTTTGTCGTGGCCACCGGTGCCGACTTGGGGAGGCGCTTACGAGAAGCCACTGACCCGCGACCGTTCGCTGTTCGATCCCTCCAAACAGGAAAGATGTACACAGCCCCGCTGGGCCAGACATGTTCCCACCTTCCGCTCGGCCAATATGAAGTGCGTTTCGGCCCGTTTCAGCGGCAAGTCACAATTGCCGGAGGAGAAACCTTGGCGTTGGAGCTGGATAATAGAGGTCTGAAACTTCTCGGCCCCGCACTCAAGTACCGCACCGCGACTTCCGTGAACGGCGTGATGTTCGGGTGCCGCGAATTCCACGAGGATCGTCGAACGAAGCGAGCAGAGCTGGTCTTCTCCCTCATGCCTCAAGACCTCTATTCGGGTTTCTTGGTTCGGCCGGCGGAAGTCTGTTTCCGAGTAAGGCCGCTCGACCAGAGCGGGTCCGAGCCCCCTTCCATGACCGTGCGTGAACGTGCGGACGAGACGGTGCCGACCTGGGAAGTGACCATCGAGGATTGGCCACGCGGCGCCGGCGCTGAAGTGCAGGTCTATTGGAAGCCGGTCATCACGCCGGCCGACACGCGGGCGATCCTCCTCAGCGAACTCCGCCAGCCGCAACAGGTTGCGATCCCGATCGACGCCACCCGGCAGTTGACTCTTTCGCTCAGCCGTGTCGGAGACGGCCGATCGAGCGCGGTGGCGATCGAGATTCGGCCCGCTCAGCCCGCAGGACTGGTCCCGCGCGATCGAGACTTCTTCGAGCATCTTGCAAACCTACGACTGCGGCTGGCCCGGCCGGACGCTTCGGCTCCGCTCAACTTGCCTTTCTCCCGAGAACTGATCGAGTCGGAGGAGACCGTGATTTACCGCTTTCCGGCTTTGCCGGAAGGGGTGAGATCGGACGAGCTCGTCCTTTGGGTTACGTCGTGGCACTCGCTTCGGACGGACGCAGCCCGATTGAACAAACCGCTGCGACTGCCGCGACCGGACGAATAGACCGACCGGCGTTCGTCGCCTCTCGGTGATTCCAGACGCCGCGCCGCTGGCAATACGTAAAGCGGGCCAATGTTGGCCGCGATGCCGGTCCTGCACCGAGTCGCGGCCACGCCTTTTGCTTCGCTCCGGGCGTGCCATCCGCCGGCCTTCCAGCAAGCGGGTTTTCATCAGTTGAGGTGAAGTCTCTTCCGCCGAGCTCAGAAGAAGCGGTTAACCGTCATCAGAAACTCGGTGGCGCGGGCTTGGCCCCCGGTGAGCGGAAAGGAGATACCCAGCATCAACTGGACGTTGTCGCGGAAAAGGATCGTCGTGCCAAACGACATGTCGACCACGTGACGCGGCTCATTGTAGAAGATCGGCACTTCGGTCACGGGCGTGGACGGGTCTTGGGGCAGGTAGATCGTGCGAGTGGCATCGACCGGGCTCAGGGTTCCTTCGGCCGTTTTCGGCGGTTCTGCGCTCAGGCCGAATTGTCCCCGAACGATATTGTCGCCGATCACGTGCTTGCCGCGCACTTGGAGCTGCGGAACGATGCCCAGAACCCACGCGTCGGGCTCTGGCCCCTCATAGGTTGGCTTCAAGCTTTCGTGCTGGTAAACCCAAAGGCCCATGCCCAGCGCCCAGTCCCACGTCTTGATGTGTTGAGACTGAGTGGGCAGGCTGAAGCCTGTTCCGCCCTGGGTGAAGAGTCGCTCGCCCACCTCATAGTAGCCCAAGACGCCCGGGCCGAGACGCGTCGTTTTTTCGGTAATAGCGAAGTCTGGTTGCGGGATCTGAGGCGAAATGCCAAAAACGGCCGAGAGCAGAGAGCGTTCGCCCCGATACACCACGTGTTTCAACTGAATCAGCGGGTTGGAGAACATCTCTGGCTGCTCGACTTCGTCCAGGGGCATCACGTACTGAGCTTGCATGGCGACACTGAAGTCGAGCGTGAGTGCGTACTCAAATCCAAATCGGTACAGGTTGGTGTTCGGCATGCGCGTGTAGGTGCGGGTGACACCTCCAGTGTTGTGCGACAAGTAAAGGCTTTCCAACTGAGTCTGCGACGCGGGATCGGTGGGATCGACCAGAATATCGCCTCCGCCGCCGGGAGTCCCTTGACCGCTGCCGAATCCGGTATACTCAATGAACATCCGACGTCCGGTCTCGGTGGCCAGAATCGAGAAAAGCCGCTCGTGCTGGTCCGTGACCAACACGGCGTTGTTTTGCGATTGCAGGTATTGAAAGCCGAAAAAGACGCGGGTTGCCGGGGCCGTGCCCATGTTGTCGAACAAATTGAATCGGTTCGACAAGTCGGCTCGGCCGACGTTCAGCATGTACCTGGGACCGAAAGACGGGCGGCGTCCGCGTGCCAAAAGCGCGGGGGGCGCCGGAAGCTCCGTCACCGGAGTGGGTTCAGCGGGTGCGGTTTCGGGCGGAGCCGGTTTCTGGGGCGGCGGCTTCTTTCCCGGAGGCACAGGAGCCGGCGGGACGGCCGGGACTTCTTCCGGCACGGCTTCCGGAATGACCGAAACTTCGTACACGCACAGACTGAGCGCTCGTTCGGCGGCCAGCCGGATTCGTTCCGACGGCTCAAAGTAGCAGCCGGTTTCGTCCTTGCCGAAAGCGACGCGGCTCAGCGCGGCAATCGCATCTTGCGTGCAGCAACCGTGGCAAGTGTCGCCCCGGCCGAGGCCCTTTTTCTGCTCGCGCTGAAATTTTAGTTCGGAGTATCGCTCGACCAGCTCCTCGGTCGTCAGCGGCGTCCGCAGCGTCCCCAGACGCACAACTTGGGCAAAGATCAGCGGATCGGGGACCGCTCGCCAGCCCAGCAGCGGGTCCAGCGGCGGTTTCCCTCGCTGAAGTTGTTGCGTCAGCGCGCGGACAGCCGCATAGCGGACCTTCTCGCGAGGGTCCCCCAACAGAATATCCAGCAGAACCGACTGGGCCTCCGGATACCAATAGCAATCGACGGTACCAAGGTACTTAATCGCCGTGATGTCGTCGGCCGCGGGGTCTTTGGCCCAGGCTGGACCGAGCTGTGCTCCGCACAGGACCAGCAGCACCAGGAGCGTCGATCCTTGCAAAGCCCCAATGCGATTCATAGGAGTTTCACCCTTGGCCCCCACGCCGTTCCACGAAAAAGGCTCGTAGAGCGACGTCGGGAGTCCGCGCAGATTTCCAGATTCCGACACTTAATCCGAATATCGGCATTGTGCGGTTTCTGCTGAATGGTTTAGCCGTACGACGTCGGTTTCCTTCCGATTGCGCGGCGCCCAACCGGACAGTTTCGACCTATTTTGCCCATTTTCATACCAAGACAGCTCTGCTACACGCAGAGGACGGTCGGTCGCCGGCCGCTCTGATCTCTGATCATGCGTACCGCTCCCAACACGGGGCCTTTCGGTGCCCCGGTTTGGACGCCAGTCGGTTGCGGCTCTCCGATCCGGGGCTTGCTGTGGGATTGCCGCCGCCATAGGCTAGTGATAGCGTGACGTGTCGATGGAGGACGTCTGAAAAAAGATGGTTCATCAACCATGGACGTGAACGTGCCACAATTTCTCGCCGGCGGCATGTGGTTTCTTCTTTCGGTGCTGGGGGCGCCCACATTGTGTGACGGGCAGAAGCCGCCGGCATTGGTGCAGACCACTCCACTGACTCGCCCCATTCTTCGGGCACGGAGCGATGTTCCTCTCGGCGTGATCCGACAGCTTCGTTTCGATCGGGACCGAGATGGACGACTTTGGCTGTATTCGGCGGGCGACGACAAAGTTGTCCGACGGTACTTGATCAACGAAGCGCCGTTCGAGTTGCTTCCGATCCAGGTGCTGCGCTGGCCGATTGCTCGCGGCGATCGGGGATTGATCTATGCGATGGACGTGGGCCACTGGGAAGGTCGTTCGTCGGTGATTGCGATCGGTGGGATCGGCGCTTATTGCCATTCCCAAGTTAACCTGCTGTCTCCATCGGATCCGCAACAGGGGGGCGTGATTCTGAATAGCGATTATCTTGGGCCTCATCAAATCGTCTGGTCGCTGGCTTTTGCTCCTCGTCGCCCTCTTTTGGCGATCGGATATGGCGGCGACCGGAAGAATGCCCCAATCGCGTTCTACCGCATTCCCGACGACAACCTGCGACAGCTCAACGACCAACCTAGCCGGGTTTGGCAATTCAGAACACCATTCGACCAGGTGGACTTTTTGGCTTTCAGTCCAAAAGGAGACAAGCTGTTGGCGGCTGAGATGAACTCCGGCCACGTCCGAATCTACGACGTGCCCCACCAGCCCGAAGGTCGCGCAAGCCCGACGCTGGCCGGCGAAATTTCGCTCAGCTCGCTCATTTACGGAGCGGCTTGGGAGAACCAAACGACATGGGTGGTGGCGACGTGGGGACGTGGACTGGTCCGCAACGGCAAGCTGGCCGAGGGTGTGGCTCTTCCGGCCGCAGTCAGCAGTGTCTGTTGCTCGTCCACGAAATCGCTCACGGCGGTCGCGATTTTCGAATCGCCGGCCGGCCGCGATGGGGCGGGCGGATGGCGCGTCGTTCTGTTCGATTCCGACACCGGGCAAGTCATTCCGTTAGCTCGATCTGATTTCAACGATCTGATCAGCGTCTTGGCCTTCTCGCCGGACGGGCGGTACCTGGCAGCGGCGGGCGAAAGTCGTTCGGCTCAAACCTCCGATGCGCGCATTCCCGAGCTCCGGATTTGGTCGACCGAGAGCGGCCGCCTGTTGGGACGATATCCCCCGGCCAGCTATCAGCCCACAATGGGGGCCGGCATCTCGAGCGTCCGAGTACTGACCGGGGCAGACGACGAGGCGATCGGTTTCGCCCACGGCCCGTTCCCAACGACGCTGGCGGAGCGCCCTGAGCGGTTAGTTCCGCCGCCGAAACTGCAATACCGATGGTCGCTGCGTCGTCCCGGCAAGTTGATGCCGATCCTCTCTGAGTCGGAAGCCGCCGAGCCGCGAGCGCAACGATGGCTGCTGCAGCGGAAGCGTGACGGCGGGTACTGGTTGCGTCGCGCCAACGGCGACGGAAGAAAGATCGGGCCGTTCCCATCGCTCCCGCAACACGGATACCCCCACGCCGCGGTCACATTCCACAAAAGCCAAAAAAAGTTTTTGGCTGTCGGGTACGATTTTGGGATACTGGTGTGGGACGAGGAGGCCGTGCAGAGCGGGAAAGCCATGCGGTTCGAGGGGCTGCACGAGGCCATCGCTCGCGGTTTTTGGGGCCACGACGTGGCAGTGACCTGCTTGGCCGTTCCATCCGGTAACGATCCGGACTGGATGGTGTCGGGCGCGGCCGACGGAACAATCTGCGTCTGGTCGCTCAGGACGTTGCGGCCGGATGTGAGCGAGCGGAACGAATTGATGGCAACTTTCGACATGCGTGCCGGCGAACTGTTCGTCGCCGACGGCGGCGTTGATCGAACCGGCCCGGCCTACGCGGCCGGACTGAGAGAAGGACAACGAATCTTGGACGTCATCGTCCCTCGCGAAGAACAGCCGGAAGCAGACTGGCCGGTCCCGCGTTCGGGTTGGCTGCAGGCCCTGAGATATCCCATCCCTGGCCGAGTGCTCAT
>JAADHY010000017.1 GCA_013151585.1 Planctomycetota bacterium | reverse complement strand
GCTGTTTCCGCAGACCACGTGGATCGTCTGCATCCGCGATCCATTCCGGGCGATCGAGAGTCTACGGAACACGTTCCAGCCGGACGCGGACGTCGAACGATGGCTGCGAGTCTGGCTCGACCTGGTCCGTTGGGCACAAACCGACGATCGCGTCTTAACGTGGCGGATTGACGCCATCCCGGTCGACTTCGACGCCCGCCTCGCCTCCACAAGCCGACTCCTGCAGCATTGCGATCTCAACCACACCCCCGAGACCATCGAATTCGTCCGCCGCTGGCCCGTTGTCCACAAAGTCCGCCCGAACGACCAGCGCAAGTTCCAGTTCACTAAAGAGGACTGCCGCAGGTGGATCGAACGCATCCCCGAGTTGACACAGTACCTGCCGCAGTACTGTCAATCGAGGGAAGAAAATCACCTGCCGTCCTGAGAACACCTCCGCCCGAGAAAAACAGGGCGCGACCGGCACGCGGTCGCGCCCCTTTCAGCAGCGTTTGGTGCAAGCCTTCATGCGCACCGTTATCCTTGGTCCTCGGTCTGTCCGCTGCGGGCATAGCGTTCCCGAATCCACACCGCTCGCAGCAGATTCCAGCCGCTAGGCAACTCCGCCTGTTCGCCGATGGTTCCGCTAAAGAGAGTCAAAGCGTCCATCGGGACGTGGGTGTCATGCTCACGAACTTCCGATTCGGAGACGACACCCAGCTCGCGAAGAGCCCAGAGGGCTCCGCACACAAAGGCATCGACGGCGCACTTCATCCGCTGAAGCTCGACAGGAATGTCGAAAAGTCGCGACCAGTCGATCTCAGCTCCTCCCGCCACATGCCTCGACGGCTCCCCATGGCCATTGCTACTCAGACGGTCGTTCATGTTCCGCTCCTCGAAAAAGGAACCACGGTCTCGGCAGCACACCGTATGCCGCCCTCTACCCTATACACGCCACAAACGACCGTCCAACTGCCACTATAACAGTTACAGTTATAGATCCGGCCAACCCGCATCGCCCACGATCCGCCCTCGCCGCGGGCACAGGACTGAAAATCCTGGTGTCGGCGGTTCGATTCCGCCCCTGTCCACTTACGTGTTCCTTGTCTTGTTGCAGCGCTACGGGCTCATTGAGAGCTTTTCCAATAGGGACCAGTCGAGGTAGCGTTGCTCTGACACACTGGCAAACATGAGCTTTTCATTCGCTCTCCGGAACGCTAACGGCGCCAGGTACTTAGGTACTGGACTGATTGTGGGACATGCCGTCTTCTGAAATCGCGTTCCGACTCTTGAGATTTTTGCCACGAAGCATCCTGCCGATGGCTTTGCGCGGTTGATGATGCGACCCACTTGGCCAGCCGTTTGGTCGGCGAAGTGGAGAGAGACGCCCGGGGCTGATGGAAAAAGTCAGAGCGGGCGCAAGTGTGGGCGAGAATTCGGGAATTGTTGTGACCGACGGACGGACTTTGAGGCTGTTCGGTTTCAAGGCGAAGAGGGCAGGGCGGGTGCCCACCAGAACAAGCAACGACAGGTGAAAGGAGTGGCATTGCTTACCCTGGTCGCTGTTAAGTTTCGGACCAGAGGACACGCGTTACCCTGAAAGCAGACGAGTCCACCAAGGCGCAACAAACGAACGTTCTTGTCGGGCCGAGACGTAAGCCTTTCGATCAGCCCGGAGACACCGCTTTTGTGGTAACGTTTGAACGCGCCGGGGCCGTCGCCCTGATGTCGGAAAATCCGGCTCAGCTTCTGCAGGGCCACATGGGGCGCTTCTTGTCTAGGAGCTGTTGGCCGGAAGCCGCGTCGCGTTCGCTCCGCGTGCGCGTTAATGGACCCGTTGGCCGGGGACGGCGCCATCGTCGGGGCGGAGCAGATAGATGTCCTGGCCGCCGGGACCGGCGGCAAGAACCATGCCCTCGCTCACCCCGAACCGCATCTTGCGCGGCTCCAGGTTTGCGCAGCAGATGACCAAACGCCCGACCAACTCTTCGGGCTTATAGACTTCCTTAATCCCAGCCAGCACCGTTCGGGTAACGTCCCCGCCTAGGCTGAGCTTCAGCCGGAGCAGTTTTTTCGATTCTTTCACGTCTTCGGCTTCGACCACCCGCGCCACCCGCATGTCGATCTTCATGAAGTCGTCGAACGAGCAGAATTGCTCGGTGAGTGGCTCCTGTTGAAGCGCTTCCGGACCATCGGTCGCCCCGGCCTCGGCCGTCGGTAGTTCTTCAGGCGTCTTGCTCTCTTCGATCATGGTCTCCACCTGTTTGCGGTCCATCCGCCGCATCATGTGTTCGAACTTTTCGACTCGCGTGCCTATCAGCGGCTGCTGGGACTGATCCCATTGCTCGATGGGTGCATTGAGCAATCGTCCCGTGCGCTCGGCGAGCCGCGGCAACACCGGCGCCAAATAGATCGCAATCTGCCGGAACAGATTTAGCGCGATGGTGCAGACGCGACGCAGCTCGTCCTGTTTGGCCGGGTCTTTGGCCAGGTTCCACGGGGCGTTGTCTTCCACGAACTTATTGGCTCGGTCCGAGAGCTGGAGGATTTCGCGGATCGCTGCGTTGTAGTCGCATCGTTCATAGGCGTCGGCGATCGCTTCACCACGCTTGGCTGCATGCGCGAACAGACCGCCATCGTCAGGGTACGAGTCGCACAACGTTTGGCCTTGCACGAAGCGAGCCGTCCGACTGGCCAGATTGACGACGTTGCCGACCAGATCGGCGTTGACCTTTTTCACGAACTCATCCAGATTCAGGTCGATGTCGTCCAGTCGCGGGCCCAATTTGGCGGCGTAGTAGTAGCGCAAGTAGGACGGATCCAGATGCTTCAAGTAAGTCGAAGCCAAGACGAACGTCCCTTTGCGTTTGGACATCTTTTCGCCGCCGACCGTGAGGAACCCATGAATGTGCACTTTGGTCGGTAGGTTGAAACCCGCCGTTTTCAGCATGGCGGGCCAGAAACAGCGTATGGAAATAGGTGATGTCTTTCCCGATGAAGTGATGGATTTCGGTCTGCGGGTTGCGCCACCAGTCATCGAAGTTCTCGCCGTGCCGCTCGCACCATTGCAGGGTCGAGGCCATGTAGCCGATCGGCGCATCAAACCAGACGTACCAATAGTTGCCCGGACAGTCGGGAATCTCGAATCCAAAGTAGGGGGCCGGCCGCGAGATGTCCCAGTCGCGCAGCGGTTCGTTCAGAAAGTGGCCTTTCAAGTAATTGGCCACTTCGGGTTGGAGGTGGTCCCCCGTTTGAGTCCACTCTTCCAGGAAGTCGTGCAGCTTTTCGATGTTGACGAACAGGTGGCGTGCCGTGCGCAGTTCCGGCTTGGCTCCGGTATAGACGCTGACCGGATCGATCAGCTCGGCCGGGCTGTACGTTGCCCCGCACGCCGCGCAATTGTCGCCGAACTGGTTCGGAGCTTTGCAGCGCGGGCAGGTGCCTTTCACGAACCGGTCGGCGAGAAACGTGTTCGCTTCGGGGTCGAACAGTTGCGTCACGTCCTTCTCGTAGACCAGCCCGGCGGCCCGCAAAGCCGCCCAGACTTCGGCGCAAAGCCGCCGATTTTCGTCGCTGTGCGTGCTACCGTAGTTGTCGAAGTGAATGTCGAAGCCGGTAAAATCGCGGATGTGAGCCTGCTGCATGTCCGCGATCAGTTCTTCTTCGCTGCGCCCCTCCTGCTGGGCCCGGATCATGATCGCCGTGCCGTGCGTGTCATCCGCGCAGATGTAGATGCACTTGTGTCCGCGCAGCTTTTGGAACCGGGCCCAAATGTCCGTCTGGATGTACTCGACCAGGTGCCCGATGTGAATGTGCCCATTTGCGTAGGGCAGCGCGGCTGTAACTAAAATCCTCCGCTGACTCATACCAACTCCAGCGATTTCGAAGCTTCCGCCGCCTCGTTCTTGATCCGCTCGGCATCCGCATGGCGGCTGCGACGTCGGGCGACTGGGAATCTCTTTAAGCGACGCGACCGGGGCAGCGTCCGCGTGCCCCGGCTGCCCCGATGCGAACCCGAATGCCTCACGAGCGACCAGAGTATAGTTCAGCGAGGCGAGCGTCCGCAATCGTACTTCGGCTGGAGACGCTCGTGGTCGCGACGGGCAATCTCAGTAGACACGCTGGTCGAGGAGGAGGCGTGGGAATGGTATCGGAAACGTCACGCTCCGTGGCGAGGGGAATCTCGCTGGCAGACGACGTGGACCCTGTGCGCGATCGTGAAGGACGAAAAAACTTTTAGACTCTCATTGCGCGAAAGCGTGAAAAGCGTTCGCCGTTTGCCGGGGGAACTTTTGGAGAGCGGCAGTCCTTTGCCATTTTGGATCCAAAGCGGTGCAGGAGCACCGCACTTCGAACCTCGTGCCCATCGGGATACCAAGGGCAGAGCCTTTAGCAAGTGTCGTAGCTCGAGACGATGCACGCGCGGTGCGCGGATCGTGCGGATCGTGTTGTGGGGCGGAATGGTGCAGCGTTCCAGACAGGTTGCAGCCGCAGTCCACGTTAAGAAAACACGTTGGCCGAAAAGGTGCCGGTTTTTTCGAAGAAGCCGGGCTTTTTTCGGCGATGGGAGACAGGTTCGGCAGACCCAGCCGCGAAGACAATTCTGCGAATTTGTCCTTGCATGTTTGGAGCGAGTTTTGGAAGATAGGGCTCAGTAGGTGTCTCGTCGGTGCTTGTCCTGTCCGGCAGAGTCTCCAGTTCTTCCGAGGGGGTAAGGGAATGGCCGAGAGTGTTCATGAAAAGTTAAAGCGGGTTCGGAAGCCTCGGGTGCACATCACCTATGAAGTCGAGACTGAGGGGGCGGTGGAGCAGAAGGAGTTGCCGTTTGTGGTGGGTGTGCTAGGCGATTTCTCGGGAAACCCCACTCAGCCGTTGAAACCGCTTCGGGATCGCAACTTCGTTCAGATCGACCGAGACAACTTCAACGACGTCATGAAGCGGATGGCTCCGGGGCTGAACCTTCGAGTCGAGAACACGTTGAAGGGTGACGGAACAGAGCTGGCCGTTCAATTGAAGTTCGAATCGATGGAAGATTTCGAGCCAGCCCGGGTCGCTCAGCAGATTGAACCACTTCGCAAGCTGCTCGAAACCCGCGACAAGCTGAAAGAGATGCTGACAAAAGTGGACCTGTCGCCCGATTACGAGGAGGTGCTGCAACAGATTCTGGAAAACACGGAGAACCTTCGGAAGCTCGCCGGAGAGCTTGGCGTTGAAGAGTCCAGTGGCGAGGAGGACAAGCAATGAGCGCAGGCGAACAGGAAAAGGCCCCCGAGCAACAGGCAGCGCAGGCGGAAGCGGCGGCCAGCCTGCTGGATCAGGCGATTGCCAAGACGAAGCACGCAACGCCGGACCGGGCTCGGGAGTTGCTGGAAGTGCTGACCCGGGAAGCGTTGGCCGGGACCGTGACCTACGACAAAGATGTCACCCGGACCATCAACAACGCCATCGCGAGGCTGGACGAAGCGATTTCCAAGCAGCTTGCGGCGGTCATGCACCACCCGGAGTTCCAGCGTCTGGAAGGGACGTGGCGTGGGCTGCACTATCTGGTCATGAACTCCGAAACGGGAACCACCCTTAAGATTCGTGTCCTGAATGTTTCGAAAAAGGAGCTCTTCAAGGATCTGGATCGGGCGGTCGAGTTCGACCAGAGCCAGATATTCAAAAAGATTTACGAGAACGAGTTTGGAACACCGGGCGGCGAACCGTACGGAGCGTTGATCGGCGATTATGAGTTCGAGAACCACCCGGAAGACATCGAGCTGCTCAGCAAGATGTCGAACGTCGCGGCAGCGGCGTTCTGCCCCTTCGTCTCATCCGCATCGCCGCGGATGTTTGGTCTGGAGTCGTTTACCGAACTGTCAAAGCCGCGCGATCTGGCCAAAATCTTCGACACCGTCGACTACACCCAGTGGCGGTCATTCCGGGAGTCGGAAGATTCGCGATTCGTCGTGCTCACGCTGCCGCGCGTCCTGGCTCGGCTCCCGTACGGCTCAAACACCAAACCGGTGGAAGAGTTCAATTTTGAAGAGGTGGAGCTGGCACCGGACGGCACCTCGAAAGCCGTCGATCACGACCAATACTGCTGGATGAACGCGGCGTACGTCTACGGCACGCGATTGACCGATGCTTTCGCCAAGTACGGGTTCTGTACGGCCATCCGCGGCGCCGAAGGTGGCGGCAAGGTCGAGGGACTGCCGGCTCACATCTTCCAAACCGACGAAGGCGACACGGACCTGAAGTGCCCGACGGAAATCGCCATCACGGACCGGCGGGAGAAAGAGCTGAGCGACTTGGGCTTCTTGCCGCTGTGTCACTACAAAAACACGGACTATGCCGTGTTCTTCGGGGCACAAACGGTGCAGAAACCCAAGAAGTACGACCGGCCCGAAGCCACGGCCAACGCGGCGATTTCAGCACGCCTGCCATACATCATGGCCACGTCCCGGTTCACTCACTTTGTCAAGGTAATCGCGCGGGACAAGATTGGGTCGTTCATGGAGGCGGAGGACTGTCAGGCGTTTCTGCACAGGTGGATTCACAACTACGTCAGCGCCGATCCGAATCCGGCTCCGGAACAGCGGGCCCGGTACCCGTTGCGCGAAGCGCAGGTCGAGGTCAAGGAGGTGCCGGGGGCACCGGGCTCCTACAACGCAATCTTGCATTTGCGTCCGTGGCTCCAGATGGAAGAGCTGACTGCTTCGATGCGCATGGTGGCCCGCATTCCCAAACTCAGCGGATAACAAAGGATGAGCACCGGCCTGGCAGGGAATTCATCTGCACCGCTGGAGCCGATCCGAGAAGACGGGGCAGAAGCCGAGAGGGCGTCGCCTTGTGCCGTGTCACTGGAGTCGGTAAAAGCGGCGTCCTTGCTAGATAGCGTGCTCGAGACTGTCGGCAGGACCGAAGAACCGTCCGCCTCGGCCGACGAGGCCGGCCGGCGGCTACAGCGGTTTCTGGCCGAACCGTCGTGGCAGCGGTCGCTGTTGCTCTGGTTTGGGGAGCGACTGCCGCGAAGTCGCGAGGCAGCGATCCGCTCTCTGAGCCGAGATATCGCTTTGATCGATGATCTGCTCAACGATCAGATCAACGCCGTCTTGCATCATCCGGACTTTCAGCGGTTGGAGGCGTCTTGGCGCGGGCTCAAATACCTTGTGGACAGCGTCGACGTTGAGGCCAACGTCAAGATTCGCGTGTTGAGTGTCAGTTGGAGGGAGCTGACGCGAGACATCGAGCGGGCGATTGAGTTTGATCAAAGCCAGTTGTTCCGCAAGGTATATAGCGAGGAGTTCGGGGTCGCGGGCGGAGAGCCCTTCGGGTTGCTTGTGGGAGACTACGAAATCCACCCGGCGCCGACGCCGGACCATCCTTACGACGACATCGGGACCCTGCGCGGCATCGCGCAAGTGGCTGCCGCTGCATTCGCACCGTTCATTGCGGCAGCGCATCCGTCGATGCTTGGGTTGGACGATTTCGCTGAGTTGGAGCGGCCGCCGAATCTCGACCGCGTTTTTCAGCAGAAACAGTTCCTGCCGTGGAACCGGTTCCGGGAAGCGGAGGAAGATTCGCGGTACGTCGGGTTGACCTTGCCGCGTGTCCTTTGGCGCACGCCCTACGACGACCTGGCGTCGAACGATTGTGGGGGCGTTAGCGCCGGAGGGTTTCCGTTCCGCGAGGACGTTTCGGGACCCGGCCGCAACAAATACCTCTGGGGCAACGCCGCATACGCCTTCGCGGCTGTTGTGGTCCGTTCGTTTCAGGAAACCGGATGGCTGGCCGATATCCGCGGCGTGCGTCGAGACGTGATTGGCGGCGGACTGGTCACGGGCTTGGCTGTGCACAGCTTTGAGACAGATCGACGCGGCATCGCCACGAAGTCCTCGACGGACGTCATTATTACCGACATGCTGGAGAAGTCATTGGGGGACTACGGGTTCATCCCCCTGTGTCCATGCAAAGACGCTCCTTATTCGGCGTTCTATGGAAACAGCTCGGTGCAGAAGCCCAAGACTTTCGATCGATTGGCGGCCAGCGTCAATGCGCGGATCAGCGCGATGTTGCAGTACACGTTGTGCGTTTCGCGGTTCGCGCATTATTTGAAGGTGATCGCTCGAGACCGGATTGGCTCGTTCGGAGAAGCTCAGGAGATTGAACGTCATCTGCAAGAGTGGTTGGCGAAATACGTGACGGTCGACGACGACGCCTCTCCGCAGGTTAAGTGTCGGTTTCCGCTGCGTGAGGCGAAGGTGACAGTTCGAGAGATTCCGGGGCAAGCGGGCAAGTACGAGTGCATCATGCACTTGCGGCCGCACTATGAGCTGGAGGACCTGACGATGGCCGTCCGATTGCGCTCAGAGCTGGCTCCGGCTTAAAAGACGATCGGCCGACGCGCAGAATAGAGATAAGCGCCGGTGGCGGCGAACCGCGACTGGCTCCTGGGCGGCAACAGCGATGGTCGCAAACACCGCGGTTTCGATCGCGAGTTGCAGTGGCATCGGCGTCCAAGCGGTCCGTGGGTGGTGACAAACGGGGAGAAACGGTGATGAGCGAGCCGACAGCGGGAGAACTTTTCGAAAGTGGCCAGTTGGACGAAGCGATTCAGGCGGCATTGGCGGTCGTGAAGAAAGCTCCGACCGACACTGTTGCCCGCGGACTGCTGGCCCAGTTGCTTTGTTTTGCGGGAGACCTGGAGCGGGCGGACACGCACTTGAACGCCATTAGCACGCAAAAACCGGAAGGAATCCTCGGTGTCGCGCTGGTGCGGCAGTTGATCCGTGCGGAACAAGCCCGCCAGCAGTTCTATGCGGAAGGGCGTTTGCCCGAGTTTCTGGAGGAGCCGCCGGAGCACGTGCGGTTACACTTGCAAGCTTCGATCTGTATCCGCGACGGGGCGTTGGCGGAAGCGGCCGAGTTGCTGGCGCAAGCTGAAGAGAAACGGCCGAAGGTCTCCGGCGTTTGTGACGGAGAAGCTTTCGACGACCTGCGAGACCTGGACGACCTGACGGCCTGTTTTTTGGAAACGCTCACCACAACCGGGAAGTATTATTGGATTCCGTTTGAACGCGTGTCGGTGCTCGAGTTTCATAAGCCGGAACGGCCTCTGGACCTTTTGTGGCGACGCTGTCATATGATCGTCGAGAACGGCCCGGACGGCGAGGTGTTCCTGCCGGCCTTGTATGCTGGTTCGCATTCCCAAACGGACAATGCCCTGCGTTTGGGCAGGGCAACGGAATGGTACGGCGAGGAGAACCAGCCGGTGCGTGGTCTGGGACAGCGGATGCTCCTTTTCGGTGATTCGGATCGCCCGATCTTGGAACTTTCGCGAATCGAAGTGAATCAGCCCCATGTCCCCGGTTAAACGCGATCAGCCTTTGGTTCCTTCCCTCTTGGATCGCTTGCTGGACAACGAGCCGGACAATCCGCGGGAGCCAGCCAAGCAGCGTTTTCAGGTTTTGCGCGAGCTGAAACAAAGCGTGCAGCGCGACCTGGAGAATCTGCTAAATACCCGCTGGCGATGCTCACAATGGCCGCCCGACCTGGACCAGCTTGACACCTCGCTCATCAATTACGGTATTCCCGACTTTTCCGGTGTGCGGTTCGCTTCGCCGAACGCTCAAGAGGAGCTGCGGCGGGTGTTGGAGAGAGTCGTTCAAACGTTCGAGCCGCGGTTCAAGGACGTTCGCGTCGTCATCATCGAGAACAGCGACCCGACTGACCGCACCATGCGCTTCCGCATTGAGGCACTCCTGCGGGTGGAACCGGAACCGGAGCCGGTGGTCTTTGACACGATTCTGGAAACGGCCAAAGGCGAGTTTGACGTGAAGGAGGCTCACGTATGACCGACGAACTGCTGCCGTATTATCAGCGCGAGCTGACCTACATCCGAAAGCTCGGCGCGGAATTCGCGCGGCAGCATCCGAAGATTGCGGGGCGTTTGCGCCTGCGCGAGGAAGAGACGCAGGATCCGCACGTCGAACGGCTGATCGAGGCGTTTGCGTTCCTGACGGCTCGAATCCGCCACAAGCTGGACGACGAGTTTCCCGAAATCGCCCAGGCTCTGCTGGATGTGCTGTATCCGCACTATTTGGCTCCGATTCCATCGATGGCTGTGGTGCGCATGACGCTGGACCGCTCGCAAACGGAGTTGACCTCGCCCTTGTGCCTACCTGTGGGAACATCTCTGGACGCGGCCACGGCCGACGGGGACGTTTGCCGGTTTCGTACGTGCTACCCCGTGCGTCTTTGGCCGATCGAAGTAACGTCGGCCGAGTTGACCGGGCCGCCTTTCGCCGCCCCACCCCTTCGGTTTACTCAGCCCGTTCGTTCGGTGCTGCGAGTCAGGCTGTCGCATTACTCGCGCGAGGCCACTTTCGCACAACTGGAGCTGGATGGGCTCCGGTTCTTCCTGCAGGCGCAGCCGCAACAGGCTTACCCGCTCTACGAGCTGATTCTGAACCACACTCTGGGACTCGCGGTGGCCAATGGGGACGATCGTGACGCGGCCGTTCGTCTTCCGGCTGCGGCCCTCCAGCCAGTGGGCTTCGGCGTGGATGAAGGGATGCTGCCCTATCCGAAACGGTCGTTTTTGGGCTACCGACTGCTCACGGAGTATTTCGTCTTCCCGCAGAAGTTTCTGTTCTTTGATGTGTCGTGGGAGGGCATACGGGAGGAACAGCGCGAGCGGCTGGGCTATCAAGTGGATTTGTTCGTCTATTTGTCGCGGCAGATCCCCGAGCTGGAGCAGCAGGTGTCGGCTC
>JAADHY010000357.1 GCA_013151585.1 Planctomycetota bacterium | reverse complement strand
GCTTGGCCAACAATGGCAAGCACCTTCGGTTTTTCATCGACACAACGAATTACACCGACATTGTTTTGTCGTTCGCGACTCGTCGGACAAACACCGGGTTCAGCAGTAATACCGTCTCCTATTCGTCCGACGGCGGAAACCAATTTTTCGACTTCGAGACTTACAAACCGACCACCTCTTCCACATTCGAAGTGAAGACCTTTGATTTCGCTGCCATCCCAAGTCTGGACAACAACCCCAACGTTGTCTTGCAAATCACCTTTGATGGGGCCACGAACGCGAACGGGAATAATCGCATCGATAACGTTCAGATCACAGGAGCGGCCATTCCAGAACCGTCGGCACTGGTGTTAGCCCTCGTTGGAGCGACGGTCGGTTTGGTGACTACGAGGAGAAAATCGGAAAGCTGGACGGCATGAGAAGGCCGACTCCGCTGCAAGAAACTAAGTTTTTTCCTCGCAAGAACTCGCTTTCGCAGCGGCCTTTCGAGGCCGCTTTTCTTGTGCGCCGTGATTTGCCGCAGCCGGTTTGGTTTGCCTTTCGTGGAGGTCGCTGAAGTCGCCAGACTTTGGCGAAGTGCGGCTTTTGCCCAAACTCTGGCGAGTTCGGCCACGACGTTTCCATCCGGCCACGGCATAAAGGAGCGAGTGGATCGTCGCAGCGGCCGCAGGAACCGACACTCGTCCTTGGGAATCACAGGCTCGCCTTGCCGTCCAGCATGACGGGAGCGAATTGGTCAGCGAATCGGGCTAGAGCTTCGTCTGGCTCAAGGTTAAACAACACCCGACCGGCCGTTCCCCAGACGCCGTCCTGGTAGTGAAAAACGGCAGACGCATTCCGCGGAAAGGCGGAAGTCTCGGTCTCCGTCTCGGGCTGCGGGCTACCATTCTCGTCCGCCTTTCCAAGACGGACACTCACACTGACAAAAGCCGTCAAAAGTCCTGATTCCGGGGACAGGCCGAAAGCCACTTCCGAATGCCATTCGAACGAGGCCGTTTTGAGAGCCAGCGACTTTGAGGCTGATCTGGCCACCTCTTCGAATCTTGCTTCCAGTTGCTCGCGAGAAATGCGAAACTGCCGGAGCGCGCGAGCGATGTCTCGCTGACGCCGCCAGCGTTGCAAACTCGGACCGAACATCGCAGCGGCTCCCAAAGCCGCGACGACGATCGCCATACCCAGCGCCAACGAAGTGGAGACAGCCGCCATGTTGCAGACCGTTTCTGTCTGAAGACGAAGACCGAGTAGTGCTCTGTCAACCGAAAGAATTGGGATCATCCTTTGTCGTGGCGTGGGCGTCTCGCCCGCGAGCAGCAGCCGTGACGGCTGAACCACGATCAGCTTCAACTCCAACTTTTCGCGGTGACGAAGCAGTAGTCATCCAGGCGGAACCTTGCAACGGGTCAGCGCGATCATAAACCACGCCTTCGAATCGTCGCAAGGACCGTCGGCTCTTTCGTTTTGACTCGGTCGGAACGGCACTTCTGCAAAACGTGGCCGAGTCGCGGCGATTTTCAGTCCAGGGGACGCGGCGTTCCGAGCTCCGCCGGTCCGGCTCGCTGCGGAATGGTCGGGCCGAGACGACCTCGCCAGCCTGCACAGGGAGAAGATTCGCATGCCGTTACTGGGGGCTCATCTTTCAATCAGCGGTGGGTATTTTCGGGCGGTGGAGGAAGCCGCCGCCCTGGGCATGGACTGCGTGCAACTTTTCACAAAGAACAACACTCAGTGGCGCGCCAAACCGCTGAGTGATGATGACGTGGCCTTATTCCGCGACGCCTTGAAACGCACGGGCATCCGTATGCCGTGCGGGCACACCAGCTATCTGTTGAATCTGGCCAGTCCCGATCGGGCCCTGTGGCGGAAGTCCGTGGATTCGCTGGTGGTCGAGTTGCAACGGGCCGAAGCGCTGGGTTTGATCGGTCTGGTGCTGCATCCAGGCAGCCATCGCGGTTCGGGAGAAGAGGAGGGCCTGCGCCGCGTGGCCGAAGGTCTGAAGGCGGCGATTCGCCGGACCGCCGGGTTCGTCACACCCGTCTTGCTGGAAAACACGGCCGGGCAGGGCGGCAGTTTGGGATACCGTTTCGAGCATCTGGGCCGGCTGATCGATGAGGTCGCGGAGCCGGACCGGCTGGGCGTTTGTTTCGACAGTTGTCACGCTTTCGCGGCCGGCTACGGGCTGCGAACGGCTCGCCAGTACGAGCGAACGATGGAGGAACTTGACCGGGCGGTCGGGCTGCAGTGGATCCGGGCGTATCACCTGAACGACAGCAAACGTCCTCGTGGCAGCCGAGTCGACCGGCACGAGCGGATCGGGGGCGGGTACCTGCAACTGGCGTCATTTCGCCGGATTCTGAACGACCCTCGCTTTGCCGCATTGCCTATGTACCTGGAAACGCCCAAAGGTGAGGAAGACGGCGTGTCGCTGGACGCGATCAACCTGGCGACGCTGCGCGGCTTGTTCAGTCAGCGACGGGCCTCTGGCGACCACAACGGTCCGGTTGCCAAGAAACTTCGATCGAGACGCCGGCCGAAACCTCGCCGCAAGAAATGACGGACGAGGGCCGCAAAGTTTGCGCCGTTGTCTTTGTCGCCGGAAACGGCAAACGCGGCAATTTCGGCAGACCGGAGAGGATTGTTTAACGAGATACAGGCCGCGGCGTCGATCTATTCAAACGAATCGGGGCACAACGGCGGTTGGGAGGGGCTTTTGGCCGGAATGGCAGGGACGAGGCTGTCCCGAGTCGTGGCGGGCTGCATTGATGCTGGGACCGGTGGACGGGTATTGGGTCGTCGCGGCTGGCGTTCCATTTTGGCCCCACTCGCTTTCGAGGGCTTGGTTTTGAGGCCCGACCCATGTGGCGCGGCGTGATGAACCCATTGAAGCTTGTGCTGAGCGGACTTGCTGGGCTTGCGTTGGCTGGTCTGGTCGCCGCTGGGGGGCTTTGGGCAGGGGCGTCGCCAGCGACGCGAAGCCCGAATCAGCGAGCGAACGCTTCGGAGGTACGCAGCCAAGCGGCGCAGCACCGGTGGCCGGCCGCAAATCTGATCGGACGCTTGGCTTTCAGACGGCCGCGGAACCGGGGATTGAGGGACCGTCCGGGAGCCGGTGTGCGCCCGCGGCCGTTTCCTGGCCGAGTGATTCCGTCGGGCCAGCCGTACCGGCCCTCTTCCGGACAGAGTGCGGTTCGCGATCCTTTTCTACGTCCGAACGGATTACCGGTCGATGTCGACTTCGACTCGCCGGAAGACGGGACGCCGTCTCGGTCAGTTCCCCAGGCCGCCGGCCGAAGCGCTGAGCAGGCAATCTCGGACGGCGGAGCTCGCCGGGGAATCCACGATGAAGCGGCAGGTGCCATCGCGCCGGTCCGAGCCGGAGCTGATCGGCGGCGGTCACGACAACGGGGAAACCACCGGCACGCGGCCAATGGGGAAGACCGAAGGCGGAGTCCGCGATTGGCCTCCTCGGAACGGGTGCCGAGGGAGCAGCCGGCCCGGTTGAGCTCTCCACCAACTTCTTCTGACGCCGCCCCGCAGCCTTCGGTTCGTTCCGTCAATCGCTTCGCCGCGGACATTGATCGCCAATTGCGGGAACTGCGTCAGAATCTGAAGAGGGGAACGCCGGGTCGAGGCGGAGGCGGCCGAGCTCCGCCGCTCCCCCTGGACGACGCTCCGCGAGCTCCTGCCTTGCAGCGCTCGGGCATTGACCCGCGGACGACCGCCAAGGCGGTGCGGCCGGCCGACGAACCGGGACGCCTGGTGACCACGGGGCTGCACGCCGCGGGCGTCAAACAGGATGTCCTCAACCAGCATGCTGTCAACGAGCGGATGATCGTTGACACTCGATCGTTGGAGCCGCCGGAAGTGCGATTGACGGGGGAAAGCCGTGTGGCCGCGGCTTCTGGTGCTGCCCGTGCACTTCTTCCGGAACGGGAATCCTGTCCGCAATCTGCGGACGCCGCAGGGATGCAGGCGATGGCGTCCGCAGGCACGCGCACGGAGACGTCGGCCGCCGGGCTTCAATCAAAACCCAGGCGCGACGCGGAGCCGCTGCGCTTCGGTCCGCATCGGTCGGTTCGGCGAGTGAACCGTGTGTCTGCTGAGCGAGAGGAGAGCAGGGGACCGGTAGCCTCGTCGGGGCAGAACGCACCACCGGCCCACGACATCGTGATGAGTCCCTCGTCCCGTCCTCTTGGAGGAGCTCCTCACGTGCTAGCGAACCGCGGCGCGGCACTCTCGGTAGGAGGCGACGGCGTCCTGCAGCCCCTTTCCCCGCTGGCCAAGGCGCGGCCGCCCCTTCGGTGGATCGGTTCGCCACCGGAAGGTTCGGACGATTCCGGCGAGTGGAGCGAATCGGATGAGTCGCGCCCATCGAATTCGTCCCGTCCGGCGAGCTTTGACCACGCTGGGCCGAGTTCGAGCGGCGACGCGGCTGACGGCCCCCTGCTGCGTCAGTCTTCGGCGGTTGGGGACCGGTCCATCAAGCCAACGGGAGTGCAGAAGGTGGATGGCGGAAGTCCGCCGCTTCTGTCCGAGCGGTCCGAAGCCCACCGACCGTCGCTGGCTGCCGCTCCGGCATCCATCGGCCAGGCGCTTCCGCCGATCCGATGGGAGACGGAGCCAGAGCTGCCTTCCAGTCCCGGGGGGCCCTGGATTGGTTTTGCTTTGCTGCTGGCGGTGGCCCTGTTAGCGGTTGTGGCGGTGGTGGCCGGCAGACTCGTGCGGCGTCGGGTTCAGGCGGAAGCCGATTGTGATCGGGGCGCGGGAACGAGGCCCCTTCCTGACTGATGGGGCCACTCTCACTCCGGAGGGGTGAGACACCGCAGGCGAGGGCAACCGCAGGGCCGCCCTGGGTCAAAGCTGAGGTCGAATGAAGAGAGGCCCTTGTCGCCGATTTCCGGGGGTTCGCTGCGCTCAACCCCGGCCACCCGTCCGTGTTCCTTGCCACTTGCTCACACAGGCAGCGGAGCCGTGCGGCGGACCGGACGGTCCTTGAAACGGAACCCCATGTCGACCGCCACTTCAGCCATATACATCAGCAACTCGATGTCGATCTTCGGGCAGGGCAGATGGGGAGCCGCTTGCAGCGTGTTGGTCCGGTCGAAGATCGGATCGTCCCGCCAATAGGCGTTGTAGATGCGGATATGCTCGTAAAAAAGTTTTTCGCTTTCGGTCGGATCGGGAATTTCTTCCAGCCCGCCGAAGAACTGAGTGCCGCGGAAGTTGTTGATCCGTTCGACCACTTCGCACAGCATGCGTGAGGTCACCGGTTGTTGCGGCGTCAAGTGGTACGTCTTACCGTGGTGCTCGCGCGAGGTCACGATGTGGGCCATGACGGCCGAGACCCAATCCACCGGCACCAGGTTCTTCCGTTCGTGGCCGTCCAGCGTGATCCGTACCGGCACGTAGGTCGGCTCGGCCTTATCGTGTAAGCCTTCCGAACGGGCCATCGTGTAAACGACGCGCAAGAGAGCGTAGAAACCGTGGAAGGTCGTCGTGAAGCCTGTCTGCGAATCGCCGATGATGATGGCCGGTCGGAAAACTGTCGGCGTGCTCAAAAAGTCAGCCGACTGAACCAGCTTCTCCGCCTCCAGCTTACTTCGTTCGTAATCGTTGCTGTGTTCCTGGCCGACGTCCAATTCCGATTCCAGCACAATCCCCTGGCGCAAACCGCAGACGTAGGCCGTCGAGACGTGGTGAAAGTCTCGGATGCCCGTTCGTTCGCACAAGTCCAACACGTTCTGCGTGCCCTGCACATTGGATCGCCACGGCTCGCCGTCGCGGCCAAAACCGTGGAAGGTCAAGCTGGCTGCGTTGTGCAAAACGCAGTCGCAGTTCTTCCGGATCCAACGAAGTTGCTCGCGGTCCAAGCCGAGGCCCGGCTGGCAGATATCGCCTTCCAAAACCACCGGACGGGGCAAGTGGCGTTCTTCCATGGCTTCCCAGGTGCGCATCAGCGCTTCGACGCGCTCGGCGGCCGATTGCCGCTTCGACGGTCGCACCACAACAGCCACGTTGACGTCCAGGAGGAGTAGATCGCGAAGCAAGTACCGGCCCAGAAGACCGGTCGCACCGGTAAGCAAGAGATGTGGTGTCATTGTTTCTATGTCAAAGTCCCCTGATGTCCGTACTCGCACAAGCGTCCGAGTTCTTGGGATGGGTCATGAAGGTTCGCCTCGATTGGGCGCAAAAACAACCGCCCATTGTATCTACCTCCCGCCAATTTACAACTCAGCGGTGACGACCGGCCACGCCGACGGCAGGGGGGCCGCGGTCTTCCGTTCTGATCGTTCGGTTCATTCCGGTCGATTGCGTTCGATCGATTCTTGGGGATTTGCGAGTTTTTTTCAGAGGGACGCGTTTTGAACCGAGTGTCGGCGTCCCAGCCGGCGGGAGCGAACTCGCCAGCCGCGCCAGAAATGAGGCGCTGGCGCGGTGCTTTCCTGAGAGGACCGTCGCAGCGACAACAAGCAGGGCAGTAAGACCAGATCGCCGATCAACGCGGCTCCGAGAATCGTCGCCATCAGGAAGCCGAATCTCATCGTCGGCCGAAAGTTGCTGAGCGTCAGCGCCAGCATCCCCACGCTGGAGATCAGCGTCGCCTGCAAAATCGGCGGCCCGGTGCGCAGCAGTGCCGTCCGAGCGGCCGTCGTCGGCTCCATCTGCTTCCGACGCTGGTTCTGATAGCGAACCAGGAAGTGGAACGTTCCGTCGACGGCCAGCCCCAACGCAATGCTGCCGGTCATCATCATGCCGATGTCGACCGGAAAGCGAATCCAGCCCAGGATGCCAAATACAATGCTGATCGGCGTGAGGTTGGGAATCATCGCCACGGCACCGGCTTTCAGCGATCGCAGCGACAGGACCATCACGCCCGAAATGATCACGAAGGCCATCGCGAAGCTTTCCCAGAAACTTCGGAATATCTCCTGCTGAGCCACCTCCAGCAGCGGCGCAATGCCGGTGAGCGTCACGGGGAGGTCCTTCGTCAACGCCGACAGCTCTTCAAAGCATTGTTGCTGCGACAGCCCGCAGTCCGGATGCGTGCGAATGGAAATCCGCCAGACTCGCTGGTCTTCGGAAACATATTCCGTTTCTCCCTCGTGGCGGGAGACTTTTTCGAGCAGTTGAGCCAGCTCGACCGGGTCTTCGGGCAGCCGACTGGGAAAGAAGCTCCCCAACGACATGGTGTGATGCACGGCTGGGTGGTTCTGCAGAACCTGTTCGATCATCCGAACCTCGTCGAGTTTCTGGACGAAGCTTAAGTCTCGGTCGCCGAAATCGACCATCGCCTCGATCGACTCCGTGCTCGTCAGGTTCTCTTGAATGCTGCGAATATCCGCCAGCACCCGGGCATCTTTCGGCAGGAAGTCGAGCGGATCGATTTTGGAATGGAGCTGCAAGAGCCCGACGCCCGTCACCGCGACGACGCCGAGTGTGACGACTGTGACCCGCCGGCTTCGGTCGATCAGCCAATGAGCGACTCGAGCAAACGCCGCGCCTGCTCCGTGCGCGTGAATCTGCTCCGGAGACAGCTTCATCACGGTTAGCAAAGCCGGGGTCAGCCCCAGACCGCCCACCAAAGCGACCAGCGACCCAAGGGCCGCCGCATAGCCGAACTGGCAGACCGGGGCGATGTCACTGACCGAAAGCGAGGCCAGGCCGATGCATGTTGTAATCGCCGCCAAACAGCAAGGCCGCCACGCGGCCGCCAAAGCCGCCCCAAGAGGATCGCCGGAACCGGCCGACGAGGCATAGTAGTGAAGAAAATGAATCGCAATCGCCAGCGTGAAGACCATC